>JANMYZ010000303.1:0-2097 GCA_031382605.1 Planctomycetota bacterium
ACGACGAGTCATCAGCCGCTTACGAGCAGCAGCAAAAACATTTTCGCTCGAATGAACACGGCCCTTGCGCACATCTTCTTCAGCCATCGCCACCAACTTGAGCATGGCCATGGCTTGCTGAGTCCGTTCATAAGATTCCGCATCTTGAATGACGGCCGTGGTCGCACCATTTTGAGTAATAAGCATTGGACCGCCACCATCACAAACTTCATCGATCACCTGAGCCAGATGTGCTTTCACATAGCTAACGGATTGCGCTCGAACAGCCATGGCTCACCTCGGTGCTTAATATGGTACTGAATTGAGATCCATGAACAACCAGCGGCGATTATGCGACCATTGATTGCTCCGATCCAGGCTGGTGCTTGGTGCTCCTGGGTGAATTCATTCCTGGGATCGCCGAGTTGTACTCGGCTTTACTGCACCCAGGCCGGCTAGCAGCCGGCGGTCCCAGGCCTGGGAAATTAAGAGCCGGCTAGCAGCCGGCGGTCCCAGGCCTGGGGAAATTAAGAGCCGGCTAGCAGCCGGCAGTCCCAGGCCTGGGACCGCCGGCTGCCAGCCGGCAAGGGGCAATCCATTCTCATCCCGTTTTGCGCAGGTGTCGATCAAACCATGGTGCGCGGCTCATGGGGCGTTTCATCTGGCGGAGCAGGGTGGCGGAAACGCCAGCCGACCGGGGGCAATCCATCCTCACGCCCTGGAATCGCCGAGTTGTACTCGGCTCTCCAGCATCCAAGCCGGCTAGCAGCCGGTGTTCAACATGCTCATGACTGCTTGGGAAATAATGCACTTGGAGTCTTTCCACGACATGTCGCTGGTCATAATCGGCATGGGCAACGTTTCCACATCATCGAAATACGCCAGACTGCGTAAAAAAGTCTGGGCATTATAGTGAGTCCCACGCAATTTTACTTCGTTGAAAACCAGAATTTCATTTAAGGTAATCTTGCCGTAATGAAGGATCGCGGCGAAGTCCACGTAGTCTTTTTTCTCCACGCGACCGATAATCGCCAGCGACTTCATCGCAGCGATGTCGAGGATTGAAGCGACTTGGATTTGGTGTCCGAATACCACACGATTTTCAACTCGGCTCTCACGACCTTGGGCCGCGATGAAAGATATTTTCTGTTTCTTGTCCCCACCTGCGAACCAATAGACGGTGCTCTTACTGATGAGTCCCTGTTCACCCGTGGGGTCCAACGACCGCAGAAGTGATGCCAGCTGCTCGCTTTCAAATGCCACGTTTTTAAAGAAATCCAGATCATCTGATAAACGATGCCTGAGAATGATGGCTAAACCGGTTCCGCCTGCCAAAAAGAAACCATTGTCGTTTGCCACGTCATGGACCGTAGCGACAGCCGGTTCTAAAACCGACGCCAGCGATTCCCAATCTGGCACCGACCTCGCGCCACTCTTTGCGACAATTTTCGCGCGAACCCTTGCCCCGCTTTTCGCGCCACTTTTCGCGCCACTCTTTGCGACACTTTTTGCGCCTATTTTAGTATTTTTTTTGAGCGGTTTTATATTTGAATCCAATCAGGGCTCAGGTGGACATTTTTAATGTCCACGCCAACGGCCAAACACATCAGATTGACGGATTTTTTATCCGCTCCGATGACCCGGGATTTGGTCAGCCATAACGCAATTCGTTCGCTGCCGTAATGTCGTATCAACCATTTTATGTCAGCCACATCGCCCAAGGCGGTGATTTTGGATACGGCTAGCGGAAATGGTGGAGCGGCCCGAATGCTGGCGTCGTATTCCCAAAACAGGTGAGAGCATGGACACGGGTCAATCACCGGTTTACGCATTTTGGAGCGGTGGGATACGACGATGGTCATGTTGAGGATAGGTTACTATTTTACTCGAAGATGCTAACGAAAGTTGGATGAGAATTGGCGAAAAAACATGAACTTGGCCGACTAGCAGCGGGCGGTCCCAGGCTTGGAAAATTAAGAGCCGGCTAGCAGCCGGCGGTCCCAGGCCTGGGAAATTAAGAGCCGGCTGGCTGCCGGCGGTGCCCGGCCGGGGGAAATTAAGGGCCGGCTAGCAGGCGGCAGTCCCAGGGCGGGGGCAGCCGGCAGCCAGCCGGCAAGG
>JANMYZ010000312.1:0-12185 GCA_031382605.1 Planctomycetota bacterium
ACCGGCGTGTTGTTGCCGACAATGTCGTAGTTGCCTTCTTGCGTGTAGAACTTGAGGGCAAACCCGCGAGGATCGCGGTCGGCGTCGGCAGAACCTTTTTCGCCGCCAACGGTGGAGAAGCGTGCCAGCGCAGGCGTCCGACGGCCAACCTGACCAAAGATATGCGCCTTGGTATAGGAACTCATGTCAGCGGTGGCTTCGAAGTAGCCCAGGGCCCCAGCACCCTTAGCGTGCACCACGCGTTCAGGAATGCGTTCGCGCGCGAACGACGCAAGCTTTTCGATCAGTTGAAAGTCTTGCAGTAACACAGGACCGCGTACGCCGGCGGTCAGGCTATTCTGGTTGTCGGGCACTGGTGCGCCCTGAGAGGTGGTGAGGTCAGTCATCGAAGGTTCCTTGCTGGAGGTGAAGTTTTAACTTCTCACCAACAAGGCCCAACTATTAAGCCCGAGTTAGCGGGCGCTCCTCAGACTATTTTTCAGCATTCTTTTCTTGGCAAAGATAGTTTATAGTCCCAGCCGTTGTCGTTTGCGCCATAAAGTCGATGGCTCAATACCCAAGACGCGCGCAGCGGTTTCAAAGGTATCAGTGCGCGAGAGTACTTTGCGAATGTGCTCCGCTTCGATGGTTTCGAGGCTGAATTCTCCGCCAAGGATGGGCGCGTTATTGCTCTGACCGCGTACGCGTGGTGAAAATGCTTCTGGTTCAATGGTGCGCGACGGCCATAAGACGGTGATGCGCTGCAACTCATTGCGCAGTTCACGCACATTTCCTGGCCATGGATAGGTCAGCAGCAAGTCACGTGCGGCGGGCGACAATTCATGCACCTGAACTCCGGCAGCGCTGGCAAAGCTGACCAGTAGGCCACTGGCTAACGGGATAATATCTTCCTGACGCTCACGCAGCGGTGGCAGAGTAATTTCAACCACGTTGAGTCGATACAAAAGATCTTGGCGAAAGCGTCCCTCCGTCACCAGTTCATCCAGGTTACGGTTGGTCGCCGCGACAATGCGGACGTCGGCTTGGCGCGTGCGCGTATCGCCCAGGCGTTCATAGCGCTGCTCTTGTAAAAAACGCAACAACTTGGCTTGAACAGCCTGGGTCAAATCGCCAAGTTCATCAAGAAACAATGTGCCGCCTTCAGCGACTTCGACTTTGCCTTTCTGATCGGCGATGGCGCCAGTGAACGAACCCTTCACGTGGCCAAATAATTCGCTGGTCATCAATTCGTCGGACAACGACGGGCAGTTGACCGTGACAAAAGGCCCGCTGGCTCGGGTGCTGCGTCGATGCAACGCCTGCGCGAACATGCTTTTTCCGGTACCATTTTCACCACGTAGCAGCACCGGGATGTCGGCCTGGGCTGCGCGTTGGATAGTTTCCACCGCAGCGCGCATCGCTGGCGAGGTTGAATTCAATTCAGCTGAAGCGCCCGCGCCCGAACGCTCAAATTCACTCAGTCGCTTGGTAACGCGCTGACGTTCGCGGACTTGGCTGACCAGTTCACGTACTTGTGCCTGAGTGAAAGGCTTGGGTAAATAATCGGCAGCGCCAGCTTTCATCGCCTGAACAGCGGTCTCGAACGAAGCAAATGCAGTTATCACCACGATATGCAAATTCGGATTGGCCGCGATCAAGCGTGGGAGCAAGGCCAAGCCATCGTGTTCATCTAAACGAATATCGCACAAAGCGAGGTCGTAGGTCTGATCTCGCAAATACGCGATCGCCGCGTCGGGCGTAGCCGCCACATTGACCAAGCAGCCCAGGCTTTTGAGGTCCAGCGCTATGCGTGCGGTTAATTGGCGATCATCATCGATGACTAAAATACGGAGAACATCGACCGGCAACTCTGCTGCTGAGGGCAAGCGAGCAGGCGATGTTTCAAGTACTGGTGATGCGACGGAAACGGTTGGGGACGTACTCATGCGAAGGATTCCATGGTGAAAAGACAAGGTGCAATGGTCATTTGATGAATCAGAGTTGGTTGACTAGCGACAGCAGTATGACCTCATAGCGTTCATCGGCCGCTGGAGATGCTGTGACCCTGAAAACCCCTGTCATCTTGGTCGTCGAAGACAATCCAGACGACGTCGAACTCATCCGTGAAGCATTGATGGAGGTCGTCAGCGACGCGACCATTACCATGAAAGGCACCGTTGAGTGCGCCTTGGAATGGCTCGCTGCCCAAGCAGATGAAGGACTTCCTGGATTAATTCTCACCGATCACCATTTGCCGGATCGACGCGGACACGACCTGATCCATGCCTTGCGCGCGTCTCCACGAAATTCCAGTTCACAGGTAGTCATGCTGTCGGGCGATGCCGCTCGGCCTTCCGGCATCGACGGCACCGCGTGGTATAGTAAGCCATATTCATGGAATGCCTGGCGCGAGTTGGCGGTGATTTTAGTCGAGCGCCATCTGCCCAAGGTCTGATCCGCTTTCGCGCGCAAAGAAAATTCGTGTCCGTATGCCACGTCGCTGGTGATCATCGTGATGAGTAAATTCATGCCACCAAAGCCGCCAGAGGGGGCCAATTCAGCGTTTCATCGTGAATGGGAATGCGCTCATGAAGCGATTGGTGTGGTAGCAAAGCGGCTTCGCAATCACCGACCATCAGCAGACGACCAGGAGCAGGCAGCAGCCATGGCCACACACGTGCTCCCATGCCAGAACGGACCAGAACTAACGCGGTCAAATATGCTGCGGTGGTGTCCGCTAACGTTACCGGCACCAACCAACGACTGACCGGCATATGGGCTTCGTTCAGCAGCGCAGCGCGGATCTGCTGACGAACGAGGTGACTCAACAGTCCATCGCCATCAAAGGCCGGGCCATCACGACCAAGCATTTCCACGACGGGCAGCCAAAGGGCACGAATGGCGACCGCCGTCGAAACGTCACTAGCGGATGCTAACAGGCGTCGAACTTGCTCGGCATCATGAAGATTGATGGCGCTGTGCATGGCCCGCCGCAACAGAGATTCGGCATCAACACAGGGGATGACTTCCGTTTCACTCGTCGTCCATGGTGCAAGGGTCAATGACATGGGAGTGCTCCTAGCACACCTCGCATGGCAAGCGGCATGCCAATCATCCAGCTAGTTGGAGCCTATCTGATCACTCTCGGTCCATGCAAAATGCACGGATGAGACCTGCTGAGCACCGCGCAGTGCACGGTTGATGTTTGCCGTTCGTGCTCGCGCTCGCCTCAATCAGCGAGCGTCAACGTGACATGTGTTCCACGACCGATTTCGCTGGTGAGGGTCGCCTGGCCACCGTGGCCCTCTGCCACGGCGCGTACGATTGCTAAGCCGATGCCAACGCCTGCGTCATTGCCAATGGTGGCAAAAACCCGGAAGAGTCGCGGTTGATCGATGGCGCCAATGCCACGTCCATTGTCGCTGAAGCTGATCTGGCAGTGCTGATCAATGATGCTGGCCAGCAGGCGCATATGCAGCGGGCGCGTTGGTTCGCGAAAGGTCAGCGCGTTCACCATCAGTTCGCGTAGCGCGCTGGTGACTTGCTGCGGATCACAGCGCCACGCTAAATCATCAGCAATTTCAATGTCCAGCGTGGTATTTAACGCAACTGCCGATTGCGTACTCCACGCAGCGTCAACCAGTGGCCGCAAGCGTACCGGAGCCGGTTCAATGCGCGGCATCCCCAAGCGAGAAAATCCAACTAATCCACGTAACTGACGTCCAGCTTTTATGGCTGATCGCTCAATAGTGGCTAAGGATTTTTTCCCGCGTTCATCCAGCAGGGCAGCACCACGCTCAGCCAAAATTCCCGCTTGAACACTGATCTGACGCAGTGGTTCGAGCGCATCGTGTGAAAGCGCCGCAGCGAGTTGCTCTAACCGCTGGCCCAGCTGTTCTGCACCTGCAACCACCTTGGCCTGGCCTGGGCAGACGATTTGCAAAACCTGACCATCAGGACCAGCACAGAGACGGACCTCGGCGGTGAATTCGTCATCGCGCGCCGTGCGAAAACGCCGCGTATACACCGCGCTTGCAGCGCCCTCTGACAAACGCACAAAAGCATCTAATTCAGCGTCAAGATCAAGCGGATGGCCAACCCGTTCATAGGGCCATGCGGTCATCGTCGCAGCGTCCGTTTGCAGTAAATGACAGTACGCAGCGTTGACCTGAACGTAGGTGCGCGCCGGGCCCAATACGCCCATCGCCAACACACCCGCATCCCACAACACCGTCCACCATGCATCAAAAGAATTATTCATGAGTATGCCTTAAGTATTTCCCGCCATCAGCGCAACCGCGTTGCATGGAATGGGGGCAAACGGTTCGTCAAAAAAAAACTGGCATGAAAAGTGCAAAGAGATTCATAGCTATGGGCATACACGAAGCCATTTTCGTGCCACCCCCGCCCTGGGCAGGAGACTCTTATGCGTCAGACTATTCTTCCTCTTTTACTTATCACCATCTGTGTCGGACTCATGGGCTGTGGCGATGACAACAAAGGCCCCATGGAAAAAACCGGTGAAACGATTGATAAAGCAGCAGAAAAAACTGGTGAAGTGATCAAAGAAGGTGCCCATAAGACTGGCGAAGCGGTCAAAGAAGCTGGCGAGAAAGTCAAAGAGACGGTCAAGTAAGACGTCGTGAAAAATCGGTAGTCTGTAGCGGTCGCCCTGATCGTCGTTTGCAAAAGCCCCCAACGGGGGCGACGTAAGGCCAGCCCGGCGCTTCAGCGCCGGGAACCAACGGAGATGGTGAGCAAAGCCCCCAATGGGGGCGACGCTTCGCCGAACGTGAAATGTCCACCAATCAAAACTCCTCGCCCCTCATTTTGACGCCCAATTCCGTACCGAAGTGAAGTGGACCGTAGTAAAGGACGTAATTCTGCGTCGCCCCCGTTGGGGGCTTTATTCACCAATCGCTTGGTTTCCCGGCGCTGAAGCGCCGGGCTGGCCTTACGTCGCCCCCGTTGGGGGCTATATTCACAAATCGCCCTTGTGGGTAATGAGCAGCACCAAAGTGCCCGGCCATTGTCAGGCATTGTCAGGCATTTTCAGCCTGCCTATCCGGTGCGCGAACAGTATTTGGCGCGCTCCCAAAGAGCGCGCCAAATTTCGTTCATGGTTTAAACTGAGTACCAGAGCCGGGTTTATTCATGTGAGATCCAAGCGCCTTGGCCGGATCTTTTTTGAATTCGTCACAGCATTTATCTGAGCAGAATGCCATTTGCATATGCTTAGCCTCAGTGCCTTCCCCAACGGTCAGCTTAGCCGTTGGTGGCTTAGTCTTATCGACTTCCATCTGGCACATTGGGCATTTGGTGTTGATAGGTGCATCGGCAGCGAATGAAAAGCTAGCGAAAGCTAGCAGGGCTGTGGCGACGAGTATGGACTTCATCATGACATTCTCCTTTCAGGAGGGTTTGAGGACACTCAGTAATTACAGTAAATAATGACAGCATAGTAACGCAGGCTAAATGAGCGGTGCATAGCTCAGTACGACGATGAGGCCGTACTGTATTTATGCGTTTCTCAATTCAGAACTGAAAGCCGTAAGCGATGCCAGCGCTCGCTCCGATAACCGTATCTTCTTCGCCGTCTTTTTCGTCCTGCAGTGCACCTACAGCACCAATGACTTCTAAGAAATGCCGGCCTCGATGGTTGGTGACCAGATCGAAATGCCAAATCGCCATGGCGTCAGCTTCCCAGCCAGAGTCGTCACTGTTGTGATAAACCACGCGTGGTCCAAAGGTGATCGATTGACGTTCAGGAAGATTAAGAAATGCGAGATCCCAGGTGACCGATGCGCCGAATCCTGGTCGGGCATCTTCATTGATAAATACTTCAGGACGAAGGACACAGAGTGGATCAGACACGCGCCATTCAGCGGCGACACCGGGTTCAAAACCGGAGGTGCCTACGAGAACCTGGCCAACCAGCCGTGGTGCCGTGATTTCGTGAGCACGCTCCATTGCCACCAAAGGCACGAGAGGCAGTGCGGGCAACGCAAAAGCGGCGATGAGTGGAACCAGGGAATAAAAGCGAGACATGAGATTCTCCTACGGTGAGTCGTTTGATATCATTGCCTTGTGAGACCATCTCACTGGCGAGACAGCGATTTTATTTATCGCTACCGATAGTGAGCTATTGCACAGTCCGTGCCAAGCTCAGTGAGCGTTCTTTCGGTCATGGTTGGTCGTAAAATTGCATGTTCCCCTGCACCTTGCAGGGGAACGCGGGGAACAACGCCTTAAGTTGCAGGTGATTTACTATCACCTGTGCAAATCAGATGATAGCAGGATTGGCACGACCAACGCAGTCCTTCTTTGGAAAAATGCGAGTACGCCGTTGTGCGATAACTGGCTATCACTTCGGCAATTCATCACCAGATGGTTAAGTCATAAGGGAAATAACATGCTGAATAAACACCAGGTCGACCGCGAAGCCTCAAACAGCGCATTGAATTCACTCATGCGTGGTGAACTTGCCGCAGCCGAAACTTATCGCCATGCGATTACCGCTTTGGCCAGTGACGTGCCGCTTGAAATAAATTTATGTCTTACGTCGCATGATCTTCGCGCGGTGCAGCTAGCAGAGCACATCACGCTTGCTGGGGGTACGCCGGTCAGCGGCAGCGGATTATGGGGTGCTTTTGCTCGACTCGTGGAAAGCGGTGCTGCGCTCCTTGGACGCTCACGCATCATCGCGGCGTTAGTTGAGGGTGAAAATCAAGGTCTTCTCGACTACCGCACGGCACTCGAACACCTGGACGCCGGAGCCGTGACGCTCGTACGAAGCGATCTGCTGCCGGAACAAGTACGCACGCATGGATTAATGAATATGCTCGCGCGACGTCATGCACTTTGATGTGCTGCTATTCATCTGCTCCTAGTAACAAAATAAAAAAAACTAACATTTGGCCCCTAGGCACTGCATTTTTTTTGGCTCTGCGGTTTTTTTGTGTGGGTTCAATCTCATTGGACAGCCAAAGAAGAAAACATCGAACAGGAGACGCGGAGACGCAGAGATCGGAGGAGGGGAAGATGCTTGCCGGAAAGAATAAACATTTTCCTCCTCTTACCTCCGCGTCTCCGCGTCTCCTGTTCGATTTTCTTCCCGTTGTGAGGAGCCCCAAGGACGGAGAAAAGACCCATGCTAAACGACGCACTGCATTTTTTTGCGCTCACTCACTAATAATCGTTTGTATTGCTTGGTCCACTCAATGCAGCGTTTTATGTGATGCGTTTCTAACTGGCATGAAGGGTGCTAAGACCCTGAGCATGCGAGTTGTCCACTCGCATCGACCGCTAGTCAATGCGCTCGCAGTCGATCACCGCCATTCAACCACAGCCCAAGGAAATCCCATGAAACCAGCCCTCAGTAGCACCAACGACAAAGTCGTATCCAACCTCAACAGTCTTCTGCGCGGAGAAATTTCCGCGGTCGAGACTTACAATCAGGCGATCAAGCAGTTGGCGCAGGAACCGCTTGACGATTTGATCGCCAATCGAAATTGCCACAGCAAACGCGTCGATCTGCTTAAAAGTAATATCGCCCAGCACGGTGCCACACCGGATTCAACTTCCGGTATGTGGGGCAGTTTCGTCAAGTTGGTCGAAAAAGGCGCCGCCCTGATAAGCGTTAAGTCAGTCATCGCAGCCCTGGAAGAAGGCGAAGACCGTGGCCTGAAACAATATCGTAGTCCCGGTGATTTAGATCCGTCATCGATCCAGCTTATTCAAACCGTGTTGTTGCCTCGGCAGTTGGAAACCCATGAACGGATGCGTGTTCGCAAGCATGGCGAGGCGTAAGCTATTGGCGTCATAAGCGCGTCATAAGCGCGTCATAAGCGAATGGCGTCGATCGCAGCGGTATGCAACGAAAGTCAGCATACCGCTGTGATTTTTTTGAGAAATATCGGGTGGTCAACTATTTTACAAAATTCGCAAAAGTTCATAATGGCCGTACTGGTGGCGAGTGAATACGTGTAGAGAGTCATTAAGCGAGAAATTAGCAGCCGATGAAAATTCATAGCGACATCGTGATCGTTGGTGCTGGACCAGCCGGAGCGATGACCGCGCTCTTGGTCGCGCAGCGACGTCCTGATTTATCCATCGTTTTACTTGACGCAGCTGCGCAGCCGCAAGCGAAACCATGTGGTGAATTTTTATCTCCCGACGGCCTGCGCGTGCTGGCAATGGCTGGGGTCGAGGATGCCGTCATGGCGACGGGTGCGCACCCACTGACCGGCCTCAGTTTGATGGGGCCACATGGGGGTGTTTGCGCTGATTATCATCCGTTGTTTGGTCGTCACCCATTTCATCGTTATGGCGTTGGTATCCGCCGTGAACGCTTCGATGGCGTCTTACAAACGGCGGCTTCGCGATTGCTGGTGATAAAACGCGACACGCGGCTGTTGGACATGGAACGGACCACTGATGGATGGAGCCTGCGTTTGCGGCAACACGCGCAGGACATTCACCTTGGTTGCCGAATCGTCGTTGGGGCTGACGGACGCTTGAGCTTCGTACGACGCAGGGCCGGACTCGATCGACCGAGCGCACGCAAACGATTTGCTTTGGTATGTCGGGCCACAGGCATCCCGCATGGACCGCACGGCGAAATGCATTTGGGGCCAGTCGGACAACTGGGCTTAGCGCCACTGGGCGAGGGCCAGGTGAACCTCAATCTGCTTATCGCTGAGGCCTCGCGCGGACTGCTGCGTCACCTTACGCCTGGACAACTCATGCGCGCGGCTCTACGGGCCACACCATCGTTGCGTGAACGTACCGCCGGCGCGCTGCTTGGTCCCGTTCAAGCCACCGGTTCTTTGCCACAAGGAAGTCATGCGGTCATTGCTGATGGTTTGGCGCTGGTCGGAGACGCAGCAGGTTTTTGCGATCCTTTCACTGGTGAGGGAATTTGCTTTGCCTTGCAAGGAGCAGAAGCCCTGGCCGAAACCTTAGCGACCGTGTCCACCACCGGTCTCGTGTTGGCCGCAGCGCTGAGGCCTTATGCCCAGGCTTATCGCCGTCGCTTCGGTTGGCGACGTTCTCTCGGAGAGCGTCTGCAATGGCTCCTGCTGCGTCGTGGCTTGTCAGAGCAGCTGGTCGCTGGTTTAGGCCGCAGTCCATTTCTTGGTCGAGCACTGGTGGCGATGAATGGCGGTTACGTCTCACGCATTTAATCCGAGTAAGGGAGCACTTGAAATCTCACGCGGAGACGCGGAGACGCGGAGACGCGGAGAATGCCAAATAGATTTTCTCACCTGGTGGCGGCGTCGCCTTCATTATCTCCGCTCCTCCGCTCCTCCGCGTGAGTCTATCGCCGGTTTCACACGGTGATTTTTTCCGGCGACGAACCACGCTCCATATTCCACCGCCAATGAACGACTGGTGCGCATATGCAAACGTTGAGACCACACGGTAGCACATAATCTGGGGACGAAACCAAGGTATCCATCCGCTTCCAAGCCTGACTTACGAGCAGCGTTGGAGAGCTCTACGGGAGTTATAAACATTTCAGGGTCATGAGTCCCACGCGGAACAAAACCAAGTCCTTCACCAAGAATGACCGCGAGCCAACGCGCGCGAATGGTGCGATTGATGGTGACGACGAACAGCTGTCCGCTGCCTGGGCGCAGAAGCATTGCGGCTGCCGCCAACACCGCTTCCCAGTCAGCCACGTGTTCCAAAACATCAGCACACAAAACCACATCGGCTGAATGGCGAGCCAGAGGTGGGTAGCGCACATCACCGCGCAGATACGATAAATATTTCACATCGCGGCCATGATTTCTGGCTGCGCTCACGCTCGGGCCGCTCAGATCGACGCCAATAACCTGCGCACCAGCCTGGGCCAGTGGTTCAGCCAGCAGGCCGCCACCACAACCAAGATCGATGACGGTCGATCCATGCAGGGCGGAGCCCAGTCGCTCGCGTATCGCGGCTAAACACAGACGGTTGACCTCATGCAGCGAACACGAGAAGGCTGAGTCCTGATTCCACCAGTCATTCGCATGACGGTCATAGAGACCAAGATCATTACGCAGTGCGGCGGTCATAATGGTTTACGCGCCAGATGCAGGCAGACGCCGCCACGCAATTTCGTACGCGTCTCTAGAATCTCAAAACCGCTGGACTGCAATTCCGCCGTGAGTTGTTGCGAGGAAATAAAACGTTCGATGGAGCGTGCGATGTATCCGTATACCGCCGGATCTCCGTGCCACAGCGTACCGTAGAGATTGCCCATGATCAGCAGATAGCGGAGGTACAGAATGCGCCACCAGAATTCTTCCGGGCGCGTAAAGTCGAGGTTAACAAAAATGCCACCCGGCCGCAGCACGCGGTGGACTTCGAGTAGCGCGGTGCGCACGACAGGAACATTGCGTAGGCCGTAACCCATGCTGACCAGATCTTGACTCGCATCTGGCAGCGTGAGCAAGGTCAGATCCCCGACTGAGAAATCGATATGATGCACCGCGTTGGAAGTCGCCGTGCTCTGAGCCAAACTGATCATCGTCGGTGCGGCGTCGATACCGAGGATGTGGCCCTGAGGTGCTAGGCGTGCGAAAGCGAAAGCTAAATCGCCGGTACCGCACGCGAGATCAAGTACCCGTGATTTTTCCGTCACGTATGGTTTTGCCAGTTCAACCAGCTGGTTTTTCCAGACCGCATCCATGCCGAAAGAAAATGCCCGGGTGAAACGGTTATAGCGCGGAGCAATAATCTCGAACATGGTTGTGACATAATGCTGCTTCAAAGCAGGTGAGTCGAGATGAGTTGCTTGGTCAAGGCCGCGTAAACTGGCGGGAATCGAACTGATTTTCTGATCTTGAGTCATTCGTAAAAAATTCCTGGCTCTGCGGTGTTTCGTGTAGGTCTTTTTTTCAGTACTTGGGGCTTATCGAAGCGGGAATAAAATCGAACAGGAGGCGCGGAGACGCTGAGGTGAGAGGAGGAAAAGGCTCATTCTTTCCAGCAAGCATTCTTCCCTCCTCCGATCTCCGCGTCTCCGCGCCTCCTGTTCGATGTTTTTTCTTTGGTTGTCCAATGAGATTAAACCCACACGAAATGCCGCAGAGCCAAAATCCTGTGAGGGCAAAACAACAGCGATTAATAGGCCGGTCAGTGATGGCGTAGAACTTCATTCGCAGCGCTCAAGCAACAGCGCATCGGCGGTCAGACCCGGACCAAAGGCAACCAAGGCGATCTCGCCGCGCCAGTCTTGTCGGAGTTCGCGTTCCAGAATGGCGGTGATGGTGGCCGATGAGCGATTCCCCCCCTGGGCAAGTTCCGCGCGACTTGAAGCCATAGTGCCTATCGTCAAGCCAAGCTTGCGTTCAACGCCCTCAAGAATTCTCGGGCCACCCGGATGAACCGCCCAACGCACCATGGCAGCGGGCCGCTGGTCGCCGAGCAGACGCTGACTGAGCGATACCAGTTCGGTCCCGATGGTGCCCGCAATTTTTGGTGAAATATGCAGAGCGAAACCATCAGCACCTGCTAACCACATCATTTGATCCTCACTGTCTGGAACCAGCACGCTGGCGTCACGCGTGATGCGCAATCCACGACCCACCGGTGAGTCGCCAGATTCCACCACTGCTGCGGTTGCGCCGTCGGCGAATAACAGCGCGGCGATCAATTGATCATCAGCCGGGCCGGGTTTCAAATGCAGCGTGCTGAGTTCGCAACACACCACCAGAACCCGAGCTTTTGCGTCGGCGCGGCACGTATACCAAGCCGTGCGCAAAGCAGGAATAGCCGCATAGCAGCCCATGAAGGCGATCATCGTGCGGCGAACATCGCTGCGCAGCTTCAAAGCCTTGGCCAGTTGAATATCCAGCCCAGGCGCCACCGCTCCGGTGCAGGTCGCGACCACGATGTGGGTGATGTCACCCAGACCATGCGGGCAAGCCCGTTCAACAGCAGCCAACGACAATGGCAGCGCTTTGGCATTGAAGGCTCGACTACGGTGCGTCATGTCTGGCGGAACATGCCCTGCTTTGGGATAGAATTCGTCACCTTCAGCGCCGCCAATGTCCAACACCGAATGACGAAACGCGACCCCGGAGTGCTCGGCAAAGCGAAGAAAACGTTCACGGTTACTTGCCAGATGCAGACGCGGTTCCATCCACGCGACCGCTTCGGCCTGGGCAATAGCCCGACCGGGAAGTGCTTGGCCGAGATGACTTATCCATACGTCG
>JANMYZ010000315.1:0-5807 GCA_031382605.1 Planctomycetota bacterium
AGCCGCTACGGAGAGCGGCGTTCCCAGGAATGAGACCGCGATGTTTCGGCGTGGCCGTGGGCCAAATCTGGTGACCATCCCAGCCCGCTATCCCGGCGCCAGGTCGCGGCTGACAAGGCGGGTGGGCGCACCATAGTCTGCCGCCCTATGGATCTGCTCGACGGAATCGATTTTGCCTGTCCCGATTGTGGACACCGCTCCCGCTACCCGCTGGTTCATTCCGGCCAGTCGGTGGCATGCCCCAGCTGTAAACGCAATCACGTGATTCCGGGGCCTGCGGCGGAGTCCGCGTTGCCAGTGGCACCTGCGCCTGCGGTTGCCAAGCCGCCAGCTGGCGAGACTGAGAAAATTCTTTTTGTCTGTGGTTCTTGTCATTATCGCGCGCGCATTCCTGGGCAGTACGCTGGCATGGCGGTGCGTTGTCCCAGCTGTGACGCCGCACAAATTGCGAATCCGGATTCCAGCGGTGGGACTACCGGCAGCACGGTGCAGTTGAGTAAGGTTCCGACGGCCGGACATAAAACCACTATTCGCGCTGGAAATATTTTATTCATTTGTTCGCTGTGTAATTTCGAAGCTCAATTAGCGAAACATTACGTCGGCAAAGCCATTCGTTGCCCAGGCTGTCATGCGCCGCAGGTGGTTGCTGGCGAAGCGCCGACCAAAGATCCGGCAGCGCTTGAGCGCAACGCGACGGCTACTGGCGAAACGGTTGCACCGGCAAGTGATCCTCGTTTTATTTGCGTCGGCTGCGCTTACCGCGCGCGGATTCCCTCGCAGTACATGGGCTTGGCGGTTACCTGTCCGAAATGTGACACGGTACAAATCGCTACGCCTGAGGATCAAGAAGGTCCTTCGACCGGCGATACGGTTTCGATCGCGCGTCTGAAGACGGCGGAAGAGGGCGCGAAAATCGCCAATCCGCAGGTGACGACCTCCAGCGGATTTACCAGTCGAACCACGGCGGTAAAATCTCCCTCTTCGATGATCACCGCGCCATCGGTCGCCGCCGTTAAAAATGCCGCCACGGTCACCGGCAGCGGCGACAAGAACACGGAAAAAGCCAGCGACAAAGTTCGCTTCACCTGTTCCGCCTGCGGTTTCAAAGCGCGTATTCCATCCGCCTACGCGGGTGAAAATATTCATTGTCCAGGATGCAACGCGGTGCAATTCGTGCTGCGGAGCGGCCAGCTCAGTCCCAACGCCACCGGCAATACGCAGATCATCCAGATCGTACAAACCGCCGAGGCCACCGCGTCACCGGACGCTATTGCAACGCCAACCCATACACCCGCACGCGGACTTCCCGTCATTCGTGATGAACCGGCCGTGGCCAAGCCGATCGCAGCGATTGCTCCACCAGCGCCAGCGATCGCCAAGCCCATGCTGCCGCCGGCTTCGCCAGTGCTGAAACCGGTAAGTAAATTCACCACGCCGCCGCCAGCTGTCCCCGTGGCTCAACCCGCCGGCACTGCCGCGATTGAAGCCTCGATTGATGATCTGCTGCGCTTTGATGATCCGTCCGCCAACGAAGCGCCGAAGCCAAGCGGAAAAGTAGTGCGACGTGGCAGTGATCGTTTGAATGCCGTTTCAACCAAGACGCCGTTGCCAGATGAATCGTCAAAAACTGCAAAAACCCCGTTGCCAGAAGAACCAATAAAAGCCACGGTGAATGACGAAATCCAAGCAGACTCGCAGGCAGATGCTGCGCAGGCCGTTTCTTCTTCGCCAATTCCTTCTTCGCCAAGCAAGAGCGCGCTCAAATTTGTTCCTAAAGCGGCTCCTGCTGTTTCGATAGCGCGTCCACAACCGAAAGCTGCCATGGCTGAATCCGCTCCCGCCAAATCGTCCAACGCGTTGGTGATCGTCGTGGCCGTCATTGGTCTTGGATTGTTTGCGCTCGCTGGGGCTGGTCTCTGGATGGTGATGGGGCAGTTGAGCGAGCAGACCAAAACGCTCGATACGCAGAGCAAAACGCTCGCTGACATGCAGGCGAAACTCGACTCGGCAAAGGTCGAGATCGAGGCGACCAATAAGAAACTGACCAAGGCCGAAGACGAAACCAAGCTGGCCAAAGAAGCCGCTGAAACCGCCGCCAAGAAACAAGCCGAAGAAGCCGTCGCACGCAAAGCGTCCGAAGAAAAAGCCATCGAACTGGAAGCCAAATTGAAGGCCGCTGAAGAAGCCGCTGTCAAAGCCGCAGCGGAAGCCAAGGCCGCGAGCGAAAAGGCTGCGAGCGAAAAGGCTGCGAGCGAAAAGGCTGCGAGCGAGAAAGCCGCCAACGAGAAAGCGGCCCGCGAAAAAGTCGCACCCGTTCCAGCTCCTCGCTGAACGGGCGTAGTTCCTGCCCTTAACGCCGTTTCCTTACGTCTCTCATGCGCGCGGCGCCCGAAGGCGGAGTCATCGCGAGAGCCCCAACGGGGCGGCCAAAGATAGCCCAGGGCAACGCCCTGCTCATTACCCATAAGTGCGATTAGTGAATTCAAGCCCCCAACGGGGGCGACGTAAGGCCAGCCCGGCGCTTCAGCGCCGGGAAACCAGGCGATTTATGAATAAAGCCCCCAAAGGGGGCGACGCAAGATCATATCATGAGGGCCGAAGATTTTTGATGGGAAGACATGTCAGGTTCGGCGAAGCGTCGCCCCCTTTGGGGGCTTTTGATGAATTTTTCCGTTGGTTCCCGGCGCTGAAGCGCCGGGCTGGCCTTACGTCGCCCCCGTCGGGGGCTTTATTCACTAATCGACTTTGCGGTGGAAGTTTGAAGTCCTACTGCCGGCCTCGTTAAAACCCGCGATCTATTTCTTCTCCACTGCGTGGCCGCCTGGGCCGTATTTTTCGAAGTAGCGTTCCAGGACGCGTTTGACCACGGGCGTGCAGGCTTGGCCGCCAAAAGTCCCGCTGTGGATGAAGATCGCGAAGGCCACGGTGGGATTGTGCGCTGGAGCGTAACCCGCCATCCAGGCGTGGTCGGGCGTGCGTCCGGCGGCGCGTGACTCTGGACCGCCCCATTCTGCGGTGCCGGTTTTAGCGGCGACTTTGATGCCTGCGGCAGCACCTTCGAGGATTAATAGTTTGGCCGTCGAACCTGGGACGTTGTCGGTCACTAATTCCATGCCACGGCGCAGTTCTTCAAGGTGGGCTTTGCGCACGTGCAGATCTTGCACCACGGGTTGGGTTGCGGGTTTGACTAAGTAGGGGCGCACGATGTGGCCGCCGTTGGCAACCGCAGCGGCAAGGCCGGCGATTTGGATGGGTGACGCCGTCAGAAATTGGCCAATTCCCAATCGCCAATCATCGCTTGGTAGCCAATGTGGTTCTTTCGGACGCACGCGGGCAATCGTTGATGGCCGTGGTAAAATCCCCGGACGTTGATCGGCAACATCAAGAGCACTGATGCGCCCCAGGCCGAAACGACTGGCGACTTCAGATAGTTTTTCACCACCTAAGCGCTGGGCGACGGTGGCAAAATACACGTTGGATGACACCTGAATGGCATGCGTTAAATCATAATCGCCGGCTGGCGCGTGATCGCGCAGTACCTTTTTTCCGCGCACCATCGTCATGAATCCCTGGGAGTGAATATTTTCCCCAGGATTCAGCACACCATATTCCAAACCGGCAAGCGCGGTGCAGAGTTTCATCGCTGATCCCGGTGGCTGGTCGGGCATGGTGGCGTAGTTGAGCAACGGATCGCCAGTGGCTTTCGTCAGTTGCTCATAGTTCGTCCGCAGATCTTCGAGTTTGTAGCCGGGCGTACTTGCCAGTGCGATAATGGCGCCGGTATGGCAATCAATCAGCGCAAAACCGGCGCGACCTTTGCCGACCGCCCTCGCCGCTTTCATTTTATCAGAGGCAGTCCCCAGCACTTCCGCCAATTCGTAAAAGTGAGTAAGGCTATCTTCCGCCAGCGTTTGAACTTCCATGTCCAGTTCGGTCATCACATCGGTGCCAGCCGTTGGTGGATCATCGCGGACCACCAACGGGCCATCAGCCGTGCGTTCGCGCACGAACGTCCCTGAAGCGCCGCGCAACAGTGGATCGTAGGTTTTTTCCAAACCGCTGATGCCTTGCCAAGCGAAGGATCCTGGATCTTCAGGGTCTTCGCCACGACGGATATTACCGATCAAATGGCTTGATGATCCAGGGAACGGATATTTACGACCAAGATCTATTTGCAGCCCAAGTCCTGGCAGCACGGATTCGGTGCCCTCATATTTTACTGAGAGATCTTTGGGCGGTATGGAACTGATGCCGGCCAAACGCACGGCGATGGGATGCGGTATATCGGTGATCAAAGGAATTAAATCCAGCCGAGTCTGCCCAGCCCACGCTTGGTCGGCAGTGGTGCGCGCTTTGGACAAAGCGGCTTCAATATCAAGTCGAGTCGTTGGTCGACCAAGCTTGGTGAGTTGAATCGCCAATCCGGCGGATAAGCGGTCGTAACGTGCTGGATCAAAGACCAAGTGACGAATCTGGAATTCTCTTTCGGCTGTCATCGGACGTTGGCGTTGTGCATGGCGAACAATCAGGGATTCAATCAAGTCGGCATCCGTGCCGAGTGTGGCGGCCAAGTGCCGAGTTATTTGCGCGAACAAACCGTCACTTTCTGGCGCATCACCTTGAATAAGCAGAATACGTTCATGCAAACCAGGGACGCCAGTGATCGGTAGCTCATGCAATCCCTGATGGATCGGCAGCATGGGAGCAATGCTTTCGGCATGGGCCGAGGCAGCGAAATAATACAACGTTGTCGGCGGTTTTTCGCGCACCGCCGCCAGTGCGCGATCGAAACGTTCGTGGACCAAACCGACATTTTCACCCAGCAAACGCGCCAGAACTTCCTCTGCCTGTAATCGTCGATTGGGATCGACCAAGCGCAGACTTAACGGCATCGTTTGTTGGTTCTCAAGCGTCAAAGAAACGCGAAACTGCGGTAGAAAAGGCTCTAATACCTGAGCGCAGTGATCGAATGATTGTGAAAAATCTTTATCTAAAACGTTGGTCGCCGCGCGAAACTCACCGTCACTGATCAGGCTTATGGGCTGTTGCCAGCGGGCCGATAATTCTCGACTCAGCGCTTCGCGCGGATCTTCGCTGACCAGATCACCCTCAACCAAACGCGCGACTTCGGCGTCGTTGTCACCACCCGTAGGCGCCAGCGATCGGCGCGGCATGGAAACCAATTTTAAATCCATTGAGCGCACGCGCGCGCCCCGTCGAATCGCAACCGCCGGATGATTGATAAGATCGTTGGTTAACGCGTCGCGTATTCCCAGCGGAGGTCGACGCAGGCGCACCGCAAGCTCCGCCACCAGCGCGTCGGTGTGTTGTTCATCAAGCCGCCACAACGGGATCGAACGGCGTTCGCGGCCAGACAGTTCCAGATCGGCTAACACCACTCCCAAGTGATAGATCGCATGGTTGTCGACGATCGGCGCCCCCGTGCGATCCAAGATTCGTCCGCGCCGAGGTGGAATGATCTCGGTCACCAAACGCGACTGATCAACCACCTGCGCCCAGCGTTCACCTTGGACCAATTGCAGATCTATCAGGCGGATCAGGAACGTTCCCATCACGCACAGAAAAAGGATGGCAAGGAACCAGATGCGATCGGTCATTGGTGCGCGGAGTTTGTACGGCAATCCGGGATGGCCAGAGTGTGGCGAGAAAGCGAAAAATGAGCGTCCAGCCCAGAAACCGCAGGAGGAATGCAAACTTCCACCGCCATACCCCGCTGGGGTACTGAGTCGCAATGGAGCGCCAGTCCTGGGACCGCCGGCAATGCCGTGAACTTAAAATATCCCTGG
>JANMYZ010000327.1:0-8552 GCA_031382605.1 Planctomycetota bacterium
CCGGCTGCATCCATGACGACAAAGGGTAAAATCAACGCCAAGACGTTAAGACACAAAGAGAGTGCCAGCATCATGCCGACCACGGGTGGTCGACGATAGGAATGAGCAACAGAATCGAGCGCAGCGGCATGTGACATTGATGGTGACCTGAGGTCTGACATAGAACCATGACCTCCGTTAAACGGCAAGCGCAAGATCGGCGCAGATCCTGCTCACCGGTTCCGTGCTCCACCGTCAAAATAACTACGGTTGCTCGTGGCTCGTCTGATTGCGTTCAGATATTCGTCCTTGATCGAGCACGAATATCCGATCGCCCAACGCCTGGGCTTCCGCACGATTATGAGTGACGTGCAGCACGGTCGCTCCGGTCGCCGTCCGCACGGTGCGCATCAATGCATACATCTCATCACGGGTGTCATCATCCAAGGCGCTGAATGGCTCATCGAGCAACAGCACATGCGGTTGAGCGGCAAGAGCGCGTCCCAAAGCCACGCGCTGCTTTTCTCCTCCGCTCAGATGCATCGGCAAGCGTTCGAGCAATGCCTGCACACCCAGCAGAGCCGCAAGTTCATCCACCCGGCGGCGAATGTCGCTCGCTGTCATTCGGCGGATGCCGAGCGCGAAACCGATGTTGTCGCGCACGGTCATGGTGGTGAACAAGGCGAGATCTTGTGGCACATAACCGATCCCACGCGCCCGTGGTGGCAGGTCGATGACGTTCTGATTTGCGATGTGAATCGCCCCGACAGTTGCCGAGCGCAAACCACAGATGACCTCCAACAGCGTGGTTTTTCCGCTGCCCGTCCTGCCCATCAAAATCGCGTATTGTCCGCTGGCAATTTTGAAAGAAACCTCGGCCAAGGAAAATTCGCCTGCGCTTCCCAGCGACACCGATAAACGATCGATGCTTAACATCAGCGTGCCAGATCCGTGCTAGCACCCCAGCGGCGCACCAGCAGCAAGACCACGACGGCGAGCACAATCATAATGAAAGAAACCGCGATCGCAGTGTCGAGGCGGCCCATACTCAATTCCAAAAATACGCTGGTCGACAGCACCTCCGTGCGCTGACGGGTCGCACCAGCGAACACCAAAATCGGACCAAATTCGCCGAGCGAACGCGCCCACGCCAAGGTCCCTGCGGTGATCACGCCTTTCCAAGCCTCTGGCAGTGCGACCAAACGAAATGCTTGCCAGCGCGTGCAGCCCAGCGTCAACGCGACTTTTTCTGCTCGCGGATTGGTTTGGTCAAACGTCACCCGCATGGTCCGCACAGCGAACGCGCAGGCGACCATGAATTGAGCCAGGATCACGGCGGGAATCTCATAGGTAATTCCGCTCCCCGTGAGCGCTTGGAATTGCTGCTCAATGAAACGTCCTGCCGAGGTCTGGAAAAGAATCAGCAAGCTTAATCCAATCACCAATGGCGGCAAAACGATGGGAATATCTAAACATACATCCACCAACAGTCGTCCAGGAAAACGGGTACGCGACATCACGTAGCCAATCGGCACGGCAATCACCACCGACATCAACGCGCTGATCGTGCAGGAAAATAGGCTCAATTTGATGGCGTAAAGAATATCAGGATCCTGTAGCGCCCGCCCGATGACGACAAATTCCGTTTTTGCAGCATCGACCACTAACACGCTGACAATCAACGAGACATACAACGCCAACGCTGAGCCCAGCGCGAACAGAAACCACCCGTCACGTCCAGGCCAGCGCTTCATGGTGCAAGCTCGCGAAAACCAGCGGTCATCGGCGCTTCTACCCACTGATCACCGCGCTCAATCAGATATCCTGAGCGTTGAAATACCTTCAGCCCACGATCGCTGGCACTGACGTAACGAGCAAAATGCAACGCTTGTTGACGGTGTGTGGACGAGGTCAGCACACCGATACGAATCTGCTCGCTGTGGGCATCCAGCTCTTGGGTGTGAATCGCTTCTAAACCAGGATACAACGCAACTAAAGGACTCCACACCACGCCAACATCGACACTACCAAGAACCACGTCGTTCATGACGTCGTTGACCGTCGGCTTGAAGACGGCGGCCTGACGTTTGGCGACCTCCCACAAATTGAGCTTTTCCATAATATTTTGAATAGTTTTCCCAGCAGAGGCCACTTCAGGATTTGCGTACGCTACCCGAACGTCAGATCGCGTCAGATCTTTCAGCTGATGAATCGCCTTGGGATTTCCCGCGCGCGTGGCTAACACCAAATGCTGCCGAGCGATGGGAATGGTTTCTCTCGCAAGGCCACCATCGACCGCCAAGTCCATGTGACGCGCATCAGCCGCCAGATAAAGATCGCCACGCTGAGAAACTTTCAAACTGCTGAGCAGCGTACCGGATCCACCATACTGCACAGCAATCGTCACCGCGTATGTACGCTGATAATCGCTGATAATCGTGTGCAACGGATCACGCAAGCCCGCAGCGCAATAGAGCAAAAGGTGCTCGCCAGATTTAGCGCCGGAACGCGGTTCATCACGCGGCCAGGTCAGCGTCAGCAGCAAGCCAATGCCAATCAGCGCGGCAATGCCTTGCCACATGCGTGACAAACGACTCATCCTAGCGAGCCAAATACGTATTCTTTGGCGACTCGTCGACCGAGAATTTCGCGCTGTAATGCATCGCTACCAACATAAAGGTCACGGGGAAGGCCAAGCCGGAAGATATTTATTTATCAGAGACATTCGTAAAATTCTCCCGTGTAGCGACTGATTAGATAGAAATTCCGCACGCGAAAAGCGTAGACTGTTTTTTAGTTCGATATGTCCAGACAAACGACTAACTCTGATTTTTATCGTTATCTAAATCGCGACGGTCATTTAATCGTTTGAATTCAGAATGCAGTCCGGCCAGCAGTGCTGCTATTATCGAAAGAACGAAGGTCTCTAGTGAAACTAATTTCGGACTGATTGCCATCGCAGTTAAATTGCAGGCACACAATATGACGCACACTGCTAGAATTATTTTTTCGGAAGAATTCATTTTCTCTTATTTCCTTACGCATTTTTTCATTGAGAACCTAAAGTCACAAGATTGGTTGAGCTTACGGCAATAAAGAGATCTAACATGCGTGATCAGATCGGCCATGTTGCCGGCAACCTTTCCGCAAATGCAAGAAATGCCAACCCTCGAATCTGAAAATCACGGTTGCCGCTAACGGTAATCGTCATTCACCATCCATGCCTGGGCTGAAAAATGGCAAGCTAACGTCGATGATATGCCCAAACCAAAAACAATGACCCGGCCTTGCGGCCGGGTCATTTAGGTCGTTAGACCGTAGACTCAGAAGTCGTTAGACCAGAGACTTAGTAACGGCTTCCGCCGCCGCCGCCGCCGCCGCCGCCGCCGTAACTTCCGCCGCCGCCGCTGCTGCCGCCGCGATCGCCACCGCGGCTTCCGCCGCCGTAACCACCACCGCCGCCGCTGCCGCCGCGACTTCCGCCGCCGCCGCCGTATCCACCGCCGCCGCCGCCGCCGCCGCCGTAACTACCGCCGCCGCCGCCAGCTCCACCAGCGCGAGGCTGGCGGGGTTCGGCTTGACGAACGGTGATGGCGCGGCCATCGGACTTGGCGCCGTTGAGCGCGGTGATGCTGGCGGTGCCTTCGGCATCGTTATTCATCGTCACGAACGCGAAGCCGCGACTGCGGCCCGTGTCGCGATCGGTGACGATCTTAGCGCGATCGACGGTGCCGTGCGCTGCGAAGAGGGCGGTGAGCGCCTCTTCAGTCATCGACCATGGGAGATTGCCTACGTAGAGTTCCAAACTGACCTCGAAAGAAGAACGCCGCATCCAAGCAACTGGTGCTGGTGGCGTCGATACCGGGCGCCGTTTTGGCGCGAAAATGGTCAAACCACATGGCTGACCGGGGCGGGGAGCATGTCAAACCGTTTAAAAATTCCAAGTTAATCTTTGAGGGACATCCTGATATCACCGATACCCGCCAAAAATGACCCTTTTAGCACAAATCGACGCTCAGCAAATTCGTCCTACCTCTCCTTATTTGTCTTATTACGTCCTAGCCAAGCGTCCCAATCATGGCGTAGCCGGCGGCCTGCATGGTGCCCAAAACCGTGCCCAGAAAGGCCACCGCACTGGGTAGCCCCGCGTACAGCACCATCAGCGAAACGACGATCTTCACCGCAAAACTAATATGCATGACATTGATCTGCGGCACCGCTCGGGTGATCACTCCTTCTGCTGCGGTAATGGCCATGATCGCCGCCAGAACTGGAAAGCTCATGGCCACCGCGATGACCGACATTTCGTTGAGGCCCTGGGCCAACGCCAATTGGAATGCTGGCGTCGTCTGAAAACCGCCAATCGGCACGATGTCATAGCTGCGTTGCAAGGCCGAGAAAAAATAGTGATGACCGTCAGCCACCAAGAACAACAACACAACTAACATGTGCATGATGTCGCCGACTGGACTGACGCTGGCGCTGGTATCGGGATCAAAATTTTCTGCGGCGGAAAAACCGGCGTAGCGGTTGATGAGTTCTCCACCAAAGCGCACGCCGTTGAAGAACAGGCTGACAAAGAAACCCATACATAAACCGACCAATGTTTCTTTGGCAATCAGCACCAAGAACCATCCATCAACCGGCGGCAACGATTGCTGGGCGACCGCCCCTGGCCATAAAATCGCCGTCACGGCTAATGCCAGCAACGCTTTTACTGGCATCGGAATATAGGCGTCGCCAATGATGGGGCCGACCGCAAACAACGCTGCGACCCGCGCGAATACCAAAAACGCTAACGGCACGCTATCGAACCAAGCTGTCAGCAGCGTGAAGTCCATTAGGCTGCTTGGCCGTGATCCGGCTGCCATTTATCACGCAATAAATGCATCAGAGCGCTCCGTATTTCGGCAGCCCAAGAATAATCTCGCCGGTGTATTGAACCAGTAAGCGCATCATCCAGGGTCCAAACACCACGAAGGCCGCCACAATCGCGAGCAGCTTGGGCACGAACGACAGCGTCTGTTCCTGAATCGAGGTAATTGCTTGCAGCAAGCCAATCACTAACCCGACGATAAGCGCCGTGCCAAGTACCGGCAGCGACAGAATCGTGCTGAGATACAGCATTTTTCGCAAGGCTTCCATGAAAACGTCGTCAGGCATACGACGCCACCAATCCCTGCATCAGCAGGACCCAGCCGTCAACCAGGACGAACACCAATATCTTGAATGGCAAAGACACCACCACCGGAGGCAGCATCATCATACCGAGCGCCATCAGCACGGCGCTTACCACCAGATCGATGACCAAGAATGGTAAGAAGATAATGAATCCCATTTGGAATGCCGTTTTCAATTCACTGGTAATGAAGGCTGGGACCAGCGTGGTGAAACTGACGTCGGCGACGGTGTTGGGCCGTTCTTCCTTGGCCAGACGAATGAACAGTGCCAAGTCATTTTTTCGCGTGTGTTTGATCATGAAATCGCGCACTGCCGACTTGGCGTTATCAAGCGCAGCCTGTTGAGTGATCTGCTCGGCCATAAATGGCTGCACCGCTTCGCGATTAATGCGATCGATGGTCGGAGTCATGATAAATAAAGTCAAAAATAGCGCGAGACCGACCATCACCTGATTCGGCGGCAAGGTCTGCGTTCCCAGTGCGCGACGGAGAAATCCCAGCACGATAATGATGCGGGTAAAACTGGTCACCATCATCATGAACGACGGCGCCACCGCGAGCACGGTGATCAGCAACAGCAGCGACACCGCCGTGCTCATGCCGCCGGTGCCCTGTGGTTGATCGATGGCAATGGTCAATCCGCCGACGTTGAATTTTCCAGTTTCCGGAGTTTTCAGCGTCGCGTCTTTGCCCCCCGTGGTCACGGTCGCCGCCGTGGTGGTGGTGCCTCCTGCGGTCACTAATGGAGGCGGCACTAACGGTAGCGGTACCACGGCCTCGCCACCGACCAACACGGTTGTCAGCAGCACGGCGATGAGCAGACGCCAACCACCAAACCATCGATGAAGAAAAGTGATCACAGACGCCGCCCGGCGAGCGCATCCAACACCGCGCGAAATCCCGCTGCTGGCGGGGACGATTGCGTAACCACCGACGTATCGACTCCCGGCGCATCGACCACTGGCTCAACTTTCTCCACCTTTTTTGCCGTTGGTTCATCCAATATGCTGGCTGGCAAGGTCGCCAAATGGCTCAGGTCATGTTCGCCTTGGCCAATCACCAACACGTGATCGCCAATCCGCAGCAAACTCACCGAACGTTTGAAACCAAGCGGCACGGTCTCGATCACGGTCAAGTGACGACCACGACCAGGCAACACGCGTTTCATGCCCATTTTTCGCATGATTATGGCCAAAACGCCAGCGATCACGGCGATGGCCACCAGCGACAACAACAAACCCAGGCCCGCCTTGGCAACCACTTCGTTGCTGCCTGCCTGTGGCTGAGCCGCGCCTCCTTGAGCATGCTGCCATTCCGCATCACTAAACAGCGGCGTTGCCGATGGTGCTGACGCCTGCGGAACGGCTCCGACTGCAGGCGATGTCGCGCTACCAGCAGCTGGCCCAGCAACAGGTGCAACCACAACAGGCGTCGGCACGGCGCTTTTTTCCGGTCCCTCTGCTGGATAAAGCGGGCACGAAAAGATTAGGATGAGCAGCAGTACTCCGATTCGCATCGTCGCATTCCTCGACAGCAGGTGATGCAGGTTTTGACGTTTCCTGCGTTGACCTGTGGTTCGACCAAACCATGGCGCGAGGCGTGCCAGTGACGGAAACGCTCATCGATAAGCCAACAACCGAAGCGACGCACGACCGACAATTACCGCGCTTTGCTCGCTGTTAACGACGGCTGACGGCGGCTAACTGATCATCGCCAACAGCCACAACGCGATTGGCCGAGCCGCGTAGCGCTGACCGACCCCCTCCATTTCTACTGGCACGAGCCGAGCTATGTTTCCGCCGCATGCCGCCGACTGACGAACAACGCATCCTCATTACGCAGGCAACCGCTGGCATGACGTTGTCACGGCCAGTCGCGATGCCGAACAAGATTGCGCTCTGCTCTCGCGGGACCGAACTGAGCGAACTATTGATCACTCGTCTGATGGCGCGCGGCATCAAGCGCATCTATGTCAAAGGCCATCCGCTGCCAGGCCCTGACAAAGACGCCTATCTGGAAAGCATCAAAAAATTACATGAGCGCTTCAGCCGAGTACGGCTTTCCCCCTTCATGGTCAGCCTCCATCAGATCGTCGAACGCGTGATGGTGAAACGCTTATGAGCATGCCGCTCCCCAGCATCGCCGCGCGATTGCTGACGGTATCCTGCATGGGCTTCACCAGCAGCCTCGATAAACTCGCACGTTTAGTTTCCGAGGGCTCCGCGCCGATGTCCGTGCTGGTGTCGCTGATTGGCGCCGACCCGATGCTTACCGCACAAGTTTTAGGCCAAGCCAATAGCTCATCCACGTCAGACATTTCTCAACTCACCGCCGCGATGTCGCACCTGGGACTTGGTTCCGTCCACGGATTAGTACGGACCTCGTTGCCCATCCCACCCGCGCTGCGCAAAGACTTGGCCGGCTGCTGGACGCTCGCCAATGCGTGCGCCACCATGACCCGCGTTTTGGCCACGTATTGCGGCCCAACCTTGTCGGCAAAATCCGATACCGAGACCCTTCATGCCGCCGGGTTACTGCACGATATCGGCACCATCGTCGCACACATTCATTTCCCGCATGAGTACGCCAAAGCCATCCATCGGCTTGACGAACGCGGGACTGACCTTGGCCGTCTGATGCGTGAAGAACTCGGCACTGACCAAGTCGCTCTCGGCACCCTGCTGGCCAGCTATTGGCGCTTGCCACCGCAGATAACCGCGTGCATCCGCTACCACCAAAACCCGATGGAAACCGACAGTTTTCACGAAACCGTGGCCCTGATACACGTCGCCCGCGGCCTCGTCCGCGCCTGCGGTTTCGTCGCCGGCGCCGACCGCTTCCTTGATCCCATCGATGAAGGCGCCATGGCTCTGCTGAAAATACGCATCGGCGATATGGAACGAATCCTGGAACTGTTCTACGACCAGATGGATGAGCTGGAATTGTACGAAGGCATGCCTTCGTAAATGTCTGATGTCCGATGTCCGATGTCCGATGTCGGAAGGCACTTTGATGCCGTATGCCTTTCGACATCGGAGGTAAGGGGCTCTGCTGAATTTCGCGCGATTTTTTCTCTGGTCTTTGACTGTTGAAAACACGAAGGAAATCGAACAGGAGACGCGGAGACGCGGAGGTGGGATGAGGGAAAGGCAATTGCTTTCGAACAAGCATCTTTCCCTCCTCTGATCTCCGCGTCTCCGCGCCTCCTGTTCGATTCTCTTTGGCTGTTGAATGAGGCCACACCCATACGAAACGCCGTAGAGCCACAGAAGGCAGCGCCCCCTTGCCCCTTTGGGCTGCGAGCTAGCCTGCGCGGCTTCCTGAGGTTGACCTATGTCTGATGCTGTTCCTGCTGCTGTTTCTACCGCTAAACGTCCGGCTGACGTGATGAAG
>JANMYZ010000388.1:0-4707 GCA_031382605.1 Planctomycetota bacterium
TCCTCTGTGTCCTCTGTGCCCTCTGTGGTTTAGCACTTCTCATGCTTCCTTCTTTTTTGTCGGTGTCGCAAATTCTCCGGATGGCACGGAGAATTTGAACCTTAGTACTACAGAGCACCAGAGCACCAGAGCAGAGAAAGAGCTAGACGCTCTTGAACGATCGGCCCAAAGGTGTCCCGTTGTTTCGCTGTAACGTTTGGTTTCTTCCTCTGGTGCTCTGGTGCTCTGTGTTCTATTGCTGTTTCTAGGGTAAATGAAAACGGCCAGCGATTCGACCATTGCCCTCCAAGCAAGTGCGCTAACGTTCCCCGCCTATGGGCACCCTTACCGTTCGTAAATTCGGCATCTCACTCGACCCGAAAGAGCTCGTCGACTTTGGCGAGAAAATCGAGTTCTTCCAAGTCGCCTTCACTGAATTGGGCTTCGATTCCGCCGGCACCTACACGTTTCGTTACAGCGACGACGAATGCATGATGAAGGCCGAACTTCAGCGTTCCAAAGACGGTTATTACCTGTGGATCTACGTCCAAGCGGTGGACGAACACGATTGGCGCGTCAAAGAAATCGCTGACTCGTTTGGCGGCTTTGTGGTTGATGGGTCGAAGAAGCCAACGTGAGCGGCTGACGTTCTGCTGTTTGTTTCTAAATAGCCAAACCATGATCAAACGAAAACGCCCGCAGTGACTGCGGGCGTTTTCGTTTGATCATTGCTGAAAGCTGGTTGCTGAAAGCAGTCTCAGCCGCTTCCTGCGATAACCGCTTCGCCCTTCGCGGTGCCTTCTGGACTGTAAAAATACTTGGGGCGAATGATCGGCGTGCCTTTGCCGCCACGTGCTTCGCAGCGTTCGTAAACGATTTGCGCCGAGATGCCGATGACGCGGGAAAGGCCGAAAAGCACGGTGTAGTATTCTGATTTGACCAAGCCGCAGGCCATCAGCAACGAACCAGACACGCTGTCGACATTCGGATGTGGATCGCTGATCTTGGGATTTTTCTTGAGCACGCCTGGGCCGACTTCGGCCAGCAATTTGACCATGCGGAAATTGGTGTCGTTCGGACAGATTTCTTCGCCAATGGAACGCAGAACGCGAGCACGCGGATCTTCCACGCGTAAAACAGCGTGGCCAAATCCGTACACGACCTCTTTGTTATCCAACTTCTTTTGCAACATCGCTGTCACGTCAGCGGCGGTGAAGTTTGCTGACACTTTGGCGACGCATTCTTGAATGAACTCTAAGCATTCTTGGTTCGCGCGACCGTGCAGCGGGCCGGCCAGGCCAGCCATCGCTCCGGTAAGGCTTTCGTACAGGTCAGCTTTGCCTGAGGCCACGGCTTTGCCAATGAAGGTCGACAGATTGCCGCCGCCATGGTCCAGATGGGTGATTTCGAATACGCGCATCAACTTGACCAGCTTCTGCTTCTGTTCCGCGCTTTGGCCTGGAATACCCAGCATGTGCACGAAGTTTTCCATGTAGCCAAGTTCCGCGCGCGGCGCGATGGGTTCACCCCAACCTTCACGAATGCGAAACAGGGCAGCGGTAACCACTGGGATTTTGGCAATCAAATCAAGCGTTTCGCGGCGGTAGTCGCGGCACGTATAAACCATGCCGAGCGCATTGATCGCATGCAGAAACCATTTCATCGGGTGACCAGCACGGGGCAGCGCCTTCAGCGATGCCATCACCGCCGGATCGACTTGGCTGTGATCACGCAATAATTGTGCGAAATTGGCTTTTTCACCGGCATCTGGCCAGTGTTTGTACAACAGCAAATGGATGACGTCTTCGGGGTCGCGATCCGCGATTTTCTCAACTGGTTCACCGACGTAGAACAGTCCCTTGTCCGCCTCAACCGCACTGGTGGTACAAAAACCAACCGGCACTCCACGCAAACCGCTTTCAAGCGAGTCTTTGGTGATCTCCAGCAGGACCTGGGGTTTGACGTTTTCTTGCATGATAAAATCCTTCGGGCCAAGTCAGTTCGGCAGTCGCGCGCGGCCTTTCGCGACACTGCCATGTCCAGGTGATGGCGCAAGCGCACCAGAGACGCTCTACGCAGATGCGTGAAACCCACGGTCCTTGGCCGCTCCTGGCCGCTCAGCACGCTTGTGAGAGAGAACACCAACCCAATGCTGACGCACGTGTTGGCTACTGGTGCAAAACGATATGAACGAGTTGCGCTTGTCGCCTGGGACTGCTTGGTTCCGGGCGGCGATGCGTCTGCGGCATGGTCAGCATGCACGGCAAGGCGTTGCACGCTGCAACACAACCCGTCGTTGGGCTGGCACGGCCGCGTGGTCACTCCATTTGGACCTCAACGATTACTCCGTCTGGCGCAAACTGCCGCAGCCAAACCATGGACTGCCATCGCCGACCTCAGCGGGCCGTTGGCGCTCAGCATGTGCACCAGCAAAGGCGATCCCAGCGCGTGGGATGCAGCGCTGGCTGGTCATCCCGCTGCTCTGCTTGCGGCGCTGCCTGGGCAACTCACCCCCCAATTAGCCGGAGCGCTCGGTTGCGGATTTTTTCAACCGCTGCCGGTAGCTGCCGCTTGTTCGACTGGGCTTTATGCGCTATTCGCGTGCGCCGATGCCATCGAACACGGACACGCTACTCGCGCTTTGGCCGGAGCCGCTGACCTCTCATTAACTCCGCTTTTACTTGCTGGTTTTCGCGCGCTGGGCGTACTCGCTGGCGACCGTCAGCCACAAGCTTTTGATGAGCCGACCGGATTCGCTCCCGCAGAAGGAGCCGGCATCATCGCGCTCGCCGATCGCCAAATCGCAACCAGCCAAGGCTGGCGACTCGTTGCTGGAGTGCGCTCGGGTGATGCTCGGCACGAAACGGAATTTCGTGATCCGCAAACCTTGGCGCGCGCATTACATGATTTATGGCAAGCCGCGCCGCACCCAGAGCTGATCATCACGCACGGCACTGGCACCAAGAGCGGCGACGCGTACGAACGCCACGGACTCGATCACGGCCCATGGGCAAAAATCCCACGGCTCTCATGCAAACCATCCATCGGTCATTGCCTGGGCGCCAGCGCCGCAGTCGAATTAGCGCTTGGTTTAGAGGCGCCGGTGTCGCGTTTATGGAAACTTGGCCTTGGCTTCGGCGGACATTTAGCAGCGGTAGCGGTTGAACGCTGGTGAGGGACTGATGCCACCGACGACTGCCGCCACTAACGCCCAACTGATGCCGTTTTTTTAGGGACTGTTTTTGGGGACCGTTTTAAGCGCAGATAACTAGCTACCCTGAAGCTTCTCCGACCACCTGCCCACCACCGGCGCGGACCGCAATAAACTCGCAGCCGCTTCCCACACTGCACGCCGATCTCGCCGCGCTCTTATCTCCATTGTCTCTAACCTCCAGCGGCGCAACATCACTAGTGGTGTACTTAAGTGACAAGCCATTGCCAATGCCCTTCAGAACACCGGTATTCTTACCACAATGACTTGCCCCGTTTGCCACGTTCGATTACCGGATCAGGAGAGTAGAACGTGATGAATTCCGGAAAGAGCATATCGTCATGGCCCATGGCTATTTTTGCCTCTGCTGCTGGTCGTCAAAAATGAAAACACTTATGAAAACTTTGCACGTCATACTATTTGCAGGCATGCTCATTATTGCGCTCATAGGCGTACTGGTCGAGGTAATTAATCCTCATAGTTTTCTAAATAGTACAGGGGCTTTTTTACGCGCTGCCGGGTTTATCTTGGTCGTGCCACTCTGGGCTTGGTTTTCAAAACGTGAAAATCACAAATTGCTCATTCCGGGAATTTTGATCTTAACCATCTCCGGCATAACATATTTTATTAGCGGTGTATCTTTACGAAAAGAAGCATACCTGTACGAAGAAAGCCGTGCGACAGATCCTGGTTATCGGAAATAAAATAAGAATTCTTTGAGTGAATACTTCAGGTCAGGCATCCAGCTTTTCTCCTGTAGATTTGACCATCACTCACGACAGGGCAGCAAAAGCGGCGAAGCGCAGGACCGTCTCAGACTTAGAATTTTTATGTCATCATTAACTCATTTATTATTTCTGTAATTTATTAATTTAATACTATTACTACACTTCCTTTTTTTCGTCCAGTATCGACGTATTCATGCGCTTTGACCATCTGCTCAAAGGGGTAACTGCGGTCGATGACTGGCTTTAATACACCTTTTACTGCCAGTTCGGCAATCTGATTTATATATTCGATGCGCTCTACCGCAGGACCGGCGATCACTTTTTTTCCGGTCACTAGCGGCGCCCATAGCACCGCAAACATTTCGCCAATGCCACCCGCAATCGCCGCATAACGTCCATTTTTGATTAGCAAATTTTTACATGCCCCAAAATAAGTTGCGCCCACAACGTCCATAATAATATCATAAAAAATTACGCTTTTTACGAAATCAGTTTGCGTATAGTCGATGGCAACATCTGCGCCAAGCGACCGCACAAGTTGGATATTAGCGGTACTCGAGACCCCAGTCACATGTGCACCAGCATTTTTGGCGATTTGGACCAACGCTGTTCCTACTCCGCCAGACGCGCCAACAATCAATATCTTTTCGCCAGCCTTTAGGTTAGCCTTGCGTAAAAAATCTAGTGCGGTGAAACCACCAAAGCATAGGCTTGCCGCCTCGGAGAAAGAGAGCGTTTTAGGTTTGAGCATGACCGGACCAGTTTCTGACAGTGCTCGATATTCGGCAT
>JANMYZ010000458.1:0-9554 GCA_031382605.1 Planctomycetota bacterium
GCATCTTGCAACGCCTGCGGATGAGGATCGGTCGATCAACTGTGCGTTCTGTCATCGGGGCACAACCAGGCCTCCGCACTAGTTCGTCTGAATTCACCGCTCGTCTCATCGCCTGGCCGCTAGATCCGGTGCCTGAAGGCAAACAGGTATTGATGCGCGTCCGTGACCTGAATAAAAAATTTGGCCCGCGTCATATTTTGCGCGGCATTGATTTGGACGTCTACAAGGGCGAGACGTTGGTCATCATTGGCGGCTCGGGTTCGGGAAAAACGACATTGATTCGTCATCTCATGGGATTTTTAGTTGCCGACGCCGGTTCAGTGTCGGTTGGTAATTTAAATTTGAATCTCGCGACTCCGCGTCAGATCGAAGAGTACCGCAAACGATTGGGCGTGGTGTTCCAGATGGCCGCGCTGCTGAATTCGTTAACAGTGTTGGAAAATGTCGGCCTGCCACTGATCGAAGTCGATCGTCTGCCAGTTGAACAAGTTCGCAGTCGGGTGATCGCTGCGCTCAAAGCGGTTTTTTTACCGGCGGAAGAAATCCTTCATTTGAAACCCGCCAGTTTGTCCGGCGGCATGCGCAAACGCGTTGGCATCGCCAGAGCCATCATTCAGAAGCCAGAAATTATTTTGTACGACGAGCCCACCACCGGCTTGGATCCCGTAACCGTCAACGGTGTCAATGAACTGACGCTGGAACTGCAGCGTACCTTGGGTGTGACCTCGTTGGTGATTACCCACGATTTGGCCGCCGCATTCATGATCGCTGATCGCATCGCCATGCTCTACAAAGGCCGTATGATCGCCGTCGGAACCAAGGAACAGATCCAGGCAAATCAGCACCCCGTTTTACAACAGATGTTGACCGGATCGACCAAGGGACCGTTGACGGAAGGTTACGGTAAATGATCCGAATATTGGACCGTGGCAATCCCATGTTATCACTCGTTGCCAAAATCATCTGCACTCTACTATCCGCGCCCATGCCGACCGGAGCCCATTCGTGAACAGCGAAATCAAAGTTGGTATTTTGTTCTTCATCGGGCTTGGCTTGCTGATGTGGTTCACTGTCTTCGTCACCCAAATCGGTAGTCCGCGTGGTGATTATTCGGTGCGCTTTCCACGCATTCAAAAACTAAAAGAGGGCGATCAGGTTACCTACAATGGCGTGCGCGTCGGGACGATCACCGAAGTGGCACCGGTGCTCGGTCCTGATGGTGCTCCGTCGGTCAGAATCACCTTCACCCTTCAGCGTGAACGCCAGGCAATGGTGTTGATTAATACCGATAGCCGATTCTCCATTACTCAGGGACTCCTGGGTGGATCAGCGATGGATATTGCATCGAGAGCTGGCCGACCGATCACTCCGGAAATGTTGACTCAGCACATGGGGCAGGATCCGGTTGGTATCGATGAAGTGTTGAACTCGGTTCAGGGTGTGATTTCAGAGAACCGCCAGAATATTAAAGAGGCTATTTCAACAGCGAAAACCTCGCTTGATAGCTTTGGTAAGATGTCGGACGAAATCAAAGGTCTGGTGGCTGACAACCGCAAGCAGGTGGGTGAGGCGATTACCAATTTTTCGCTGATGTCAGAACGCATTGCCAAGTTAATTGAAGACAACCGCGCGTCGATCGCCGACGCGATCAAGCGCTTTGAAGAGATGTCGCACCAGATCCGTGATCTGGTTGACGAGAACCGCGCCGCGATCAAGAAAACCGTTGATCAGTTGCCAGACGCGGTGGCGAACGTTTCTTCAGCAGCCAAAACCATCGATGAAACGGTCACTGAAAATCGTGGCGATCTGAAGAAGACCATCGCCAACCTTGCTGAAGCTACCGCGAAATTTGATCGTGTCGGCGCGAATCTTGACGTGATCACCACGCAGATTGCTGCGGGCAAAGGCACCGTGGGCAAGTTGGTTTTCGAGGACACGCTGCACGACAAGGCCGTGGCTGCGGTCGATAGTCTCAGCGATCGTCTTGAAGAAGTGAAACCAGTGACCTCTGGTTTCAGTGACTATAAATTGTTTTTAGGCGTCGGTGGTGGCACCAATGCGAATAGTGGATCGAGCACCTATGGCGCCTATTTGCGCATAGAGCCGAAGCCGTGGAAATTTTATGAGGCCGGGGTGACGTATCGTACGGCGCCCGAGGACCGAGAAGAAGCCAAAGACGATCAAAATAAACTGAACGTTGATCTGAACTTACTTTTTGGCTGGCGCTTTTTTCCTGACGATGAGGTCCAGCGTTACGGCCTGACGGTCGCGGCGGGCCTGATCGAAACCAAAATCGGCGGATACGTTGAGGTCCCGCTCTTTGGTGATTTCAATGTGCGTGTCATGGGCCGGATGAAGGACAATGAGCGCGATCTGGATGATCGGCGTTACGAGGAAGGTGATTTCCTCCTGCGGGCTACGGTTGGGTATCGGATCTGGCGGCGCATCTACCTCAATGCCGGGGTCGACGACGCGCTTGATAATCCAGGCTTTTGGGGCGGTATCCGCGTCGATCTGCTCGACAATGATTTGCGTAATTTGAGCGCTGCGTCTGCCCTCAGTCCGTGAGCGCGGATGCACGGGATTGTGCGATGATTCGTCAATCCTAGTCTTCCCCGCGTGCACCAAATCGCTGTCTTACTGATCGCCCTTGCTGGCCTCTGTTACGTCGCCGCCGTCTGGCTGCGTTGGCGGCAGATGGCGGTCTCGGATGAGCGGACTACGGCACATCTCTTCCCGCTGTGGATCGGTTTATTCCTGCACAGTGTGAGCTTGGTGTTGAGTTTGATGGATCGCGGGCAGCGTGATTTTTCGTACGCCGTTTTGGCAGTATGGGCAGCCGTCGCCGGAGTATTTTTTGTCTCGCGCTACCTCGCTTCGCCGAGTCGCATTATTTTGGTTTTGCCGGTCGGCGGCATGGCCCTGCTCGTAGCGATGGCTGAATTGGCCAGCGGCGAAGCGGCACCGGTCAGCGGCGGAACGCCGTGGATTACTCGCATCCATATTGGTTTTATGGTGCTGCATGTGGCGGTGATGTTGGTGAGCGGCGCCGCTGGTGGCATGTATTTGACGGCAGTGCGGCAACTGAAAGCGTCGTCATCGCGCGCGCTGCGATTGCCGAGCTTGCCGCTGCTCGAACGCCTGACCGAACGCAGCTTGGTGGTGGCCACGGCGTTATTGATGGGCGGATTGGCAACTGGTGGCGCAGCGATGCAATTATCGCGCGTCATCAAATTAGCCCAGCCTTCGATTGTCCTCGCTCTTATCACGATGGCTTTACTGGTGTTGGTGTTGGCCTTGCGCGCGACCGGACGTTTGACCCGCCGTGGAGTCGCGCTTGGTGCAGTGACGGCCATGATCATCGCTGCTCTGGGGGCGATCAGCCAGCAAGTCGTGACGCATGGATGACGCGGGCGGCTCGGCACCCGGCCTGCCGTTCGTCGTACTCGGAGTTGATCATCATCGCACTCCGCTGGAGTTGCGCGAGAAGCTTGCGGTCCCAGCAGAAAATATGGCGAAATTGCTCGCTATTTTGGCAAGTACTCCTGGGGCAAGCGAAGCGGTAGTTTTATCGACCTGCAATCGTTTGGAGTGTTACCTCGCTGGCACGCCAGATCGTCAGCAAGTTTTGAGTCGCTTGGCCGAACATCAGGGCGTTGATGCGACGACCTTGGAAGCCCATGCGTTTTGGCATGCAGGCATCCATGGCGTACGCCATTTATTTCGCGTCATCAGCGGACTCGAAAGTTTGGTTTTGGGTGAATATCAAATCGTGCATCAAGTGAAGACCAGCTACGATGTGGCGCATCAAGGGCGCTTCACTGGCGCGGTGTTGAATCCGTTATTTCAGCGCGCGCTCAGCGTGGCTAAAGACGTGCGCAATAATACCGCGATCGGTAAGCATAAGCTGAGCGTCGCGTCGGTAGCGGTGGACTTGGCGAAACAAATTTACGGCGATGTGGAAAGCGCACGCTTGTTAGTCGTTGGCGCTGGTGAAATCGCTGAATTAGCCGTGCGTTATCTGCTCAGCGCTGGAGTTCGTCAGCTGACCATCGTCAATCGTAACGAAGATCGCGCCCATGGTTTGGCCGAAGAATTTCGCTCAGTGGATTTTGTTCCTCAGGTTGTTCCCTGGGGCACGCTCGGTGAGGCGCTGACGCAGCACGATATCGTGGTGACGTCGACGGCCGCTCCGCACGCCGTCATCACCACCGCCATGGTCAAGCAAGCGATGCGTCGTCGTCGTCAGCCGTTGATGTTTATGGATCTGGCCGTGCCACGCGACGTTGAACCATCGGTCGGCGAACTGGGTGAAGTCTATCTCTATAACATCGATCACCTGGAATCGGTGGTGTCGACCAATCGTCAGTTACGCACCGACGAAGTCGACGTAGCGAGCGCCTTGGTCGATTCGTTGGTGACCACGTATACCACCGACGCCCGCCATGATCGCGGCGCATTGATGGCGCAAGTGGCCGGTTATTTTACCGATATCATTGCCGCAGAAGAAACGCGCTTGGCAGGCAAACTCGGCCTGAAAGATAACCCGGAATTACGCTACGGACTCGAACGCATCGGCAACAAACTCCAACATCAACTGCTGCGTTATCTGCGCGAACACGCGAATGATCCAGCAGCGGAAAAAAATATCCGCGAGATCTTAGGGCTCTGAGCCTTTGCAGTGGAAGTTTGAATTTCTACTGCGGTTTCTCGGTTTACACCAACCAGGTATCTTCGCTCGGCTGCCAACAAACGAAGGCCTCAAGCGCTGCGTATTGCGCTAATCCCAATCGATCAAGGCGCGCGGCGAGCCCGGTGTTTCGCTCTTCAGCGCGTTGCCAAAATTCACGCGCATCTTCGCCCATGAACATCGCGCCATCGCGCTGCGATTGGTGACGCAGCACCGCTTGACGTTTGCGCAAAACGTCGCCAGGAGAAAGCGGAACGAGGCGATCGATCTGGTCGAGTTCGTATTCGTCCCAGGCGCCGCGATAGAGCCAACAGCTGCAGGTGGCCCACCAATCGGCGGTGGTGCATTGACGCAGCGCTGCTCGTAACGCCAGCAAGCAACGTCGGTGGGTGCCATTCGGATCGGCCAAATCGCCAGCGGCATACACTTGATGTGGCCGCAAGCGATTCAGCAATTCCACATGCAAAGCAAGGTCGTCGTCACCAACCGTGCCGCGACCATACAACGGACTGTCGAGAAAATGCAGTTGTTCACTGGTCACGCCGACTACGCCGGCTCCAGCGGTGGCTTCGGTGCGACGAACCAGCGCCTTGAGCGTAGCGGTATGCTCTGATTTTGCCGATGGTCGCGATGATCCGGTGATGGTCGCCGCGCCATCGGCGAAGGCCATGTGTCGCCGCAAATCATCGTCGCTGACGGCACGATGTCCGGCGGTTTGATAAACGATGTGCACGTGATGACCGTGTTCGACCAGACGAGCAATGGTGCCACCCATGCCGATGACGTCGTCGTCTGGATGTGGACTAAATACCACAATCGTTTTTGGGAAAATACCATCATCTGGTTGCGGAATGTCGCCCGGACGGCGGCGATCGGGTGGTTTGCCGCCGGGCCAACCCGTCACGCGGCTTTGGAGCGCACGAAAAGTGTCGAGGTTCAAATGATCGGTCGGGCCGAAACCATCGAGCAAATCACCCAGAGCGCGCGCGCGGTAATCATCGGGGCTCAGACTCAGCAAGGGTTTTTTTGCCGTTTCGGCAACATCAATAGCAGCCGCAGTCGTGCGACGCGCATCCCAAGCGACTGGGCCGACCAACCACGGTTTGCGTACCGCGATTAAACGTGCAGCGGCACCTGGATCGCACACCACTTCGGCGTCGTGATGCGTTTGCAAAAAGCTGGCCGGACAGGTGGTCTCAATCGGGCCTTCGACGGCGGCAGCTACGGCGGCGGCTTTGCCAGCTCCGGTTGCCAACAGCACGACGCGCTTGGCGGCCAAAATAGTGGCGATGCCCATGGTGACGCCGCCGGTGGGAACGAATGATTCGCCGCCAAAATCAGGAGCAGCAGCCCGACGCGTGTTCGGGGCAAGGCGTACCAGTCGCGTGCGGCTGCTGGCCGGCGCACCAGGTTCGTTGAAGGCAATGTGACCGTTGCCGCCGATGCCCAGCAGGACGACATCAAGGCCACCTGCTTCAGCGATAGCGCGTTCGTATTCGGCGGCGTGCTCAGCGATTTCTGCCTCGGGCAAATCACCGCGTGGCACATGAATGTTCGCCGGATCAATGTCGACATGATTGAACAGCGCTTGATGCATGAACGACCAATAACTTTGCGTCGATGAACGCGGCAACGGTTGATATTCATCAAGATTAAAAGTGGTGACATGTTTGAACGAGAACTGTCCAGCACGATGCCATTCGACTAACAGGCGATAAATCGGCAGCGGGGTCTTGCCGGTTGGCAAGCCCAAAACGCAGCGCCGTTTTTGATTTGCTGCCGTGCGAATCGCTTTTGCGACCACCAGCGCAGCGTGATGCGCGGCGGCATCCGCGTCGTTAGTTAAGCGCAACGTCAGTCGCACTGGACCGGTGCCAGCAGAAATAAGCCGGCTGGTGCTCATGCTAGAGCTGATGCTGGAATTGGAGTTCGTCGTCATGGTGAAAGGGAGGCTACGAACAGCTCAGATTTTTTGGAGGGAGCGGTGGTGCCCGGCAGGATCGCTCCATCCACCGCGTGTGAGACAAAATGCCGACCGGCGGAAGCGGACGAAGCCGTTCTCGCGCTCTAGCGGGGTCAAAGTTTTTGCTCAGCCTTTAGTATCCACGCCGATTCGTGCCGGGTGAATCCGATCTTGGGATAATAATCCACCGCCTGCGGCGCCGCGATCAGCACAATCATGGCGCGTGGGCCGAGTTCACTGCGCGTGCGACGAATAAGTTCCAGCCCTACGCCCAAGCGTTGATGGCTGTCGCAAACCGCGAGATCGGCAAGATAGCAAACATATCCGAAGTCAGTCATCGAACGACTAATGCCGATCAGGGTCTCGCCATCCCAGGCCGTAATCACCAGATTGGCGTGCTGCATCATTTGCTGAGCGATGGCGCGATCATCAAGCGGCCGCCGTGCGCCCAGCGTGCAGGCGTTGTAGAGTTCAATCGCTTGATCCAGATTCACGTCATTGCCGAGGCGATAGGTGATGGTCATGGCGAGGTATGTTCCCGCGCCAAACCCGATGGCAATCACCACGTCGTCTATGAATCGATTTTAGCGCTCGTTACTTAGCGAAGGCGCGCTGCTCCATTTCGCGAAGTTGTTCGGTCACTAAGTCCCCTGGATATTCAATGCGATACGAAAACGCTGCGGTGCGTTCTTTCCCTGGATCAATGGTGAGATCCCAGCGCATCATCCCGCGATCGTTGGCGTCTGGCTTGGGCACGGGCTTGTCGAGGTCGATGCTGATACGTTCGTCCTGTGATACCGGCAGCGATTCGTAAACCGCAAGTTGCACCGCCTCAGCGCGGAAGTTACGCGCTTGAATGGAGTAGGCGAAGGATAGCTGCTTACGTTTGGAGAGAAACGTCAGGCCGCTATTTTTCTCATCCAATCGGCGAGTGATCTTTACCGATTCATCAACTCCCAAATAAAAGCTGCCCGCTTCACGCGGAGCGATGAATTCGAGGCTGGCGCTGCCAATCAGGTCCGCACCAACAAAGACGTTGGCGGCACCAGGAAGAATCGGCATCTCAGTGGTATTTACCATCTTTCCCGTGATGTACGCATTTAGCGAAGTGCGCGGAATCGCATGCAGCGTAGTCGACATAGCCAAGCTCGCATGGGCGATGTGGATGCGGTGCGGCTTGCCATTGGCGGCCACATGATTGCGACCTGGTACGGCGAAGACGGCAGTCGTACTGCGTTGTTCAACGGCGCGGCTAATGGCATCGACGGCGGTAGCATTAAAGAGCAGATTGTCTTGGGCATCGTTGAGTGGTTTGCTGCCGCGCTTGTCTTTGTTTTGGTAGAGAATCGTAGACGGCGGGGCATTTTCGAAGGCAAAGATATGGTCAGGATTATTTGTCGCAGCGCCTACCCAAACGGATGAAGAACCGACAGCGGAAGCCATCGACGAGGTTTTATTAAGGCGCTGTACTTGCGAGAGATTTTGCGCGCTCAAATACCACGGCATCGGCTTCGGCGACTGCGCCAAAACTGCTGGCCGTGCGGCTGACAGCGTCAACTGCGCATTCGTCCACTCTTCCCCAGTTGCCTGCTGGACCAAAGCGTCGTAGTCGAGTTCCAGCTTGCTCCGCTCCGCATTAGCTCGCGCATCGTAAACCGGAATCCACAACGCACCGGGAACTAAATAGCTGAGTCGTAATTCGCCAATGCCGGCTTGAGCAGCGCGCAGCGTGATGACCACTTCACGGCGTTCGAGCGACGACGCGCTCTTGGCTTGCTCAAGCTCGCGTCGTTTGGCTTCCAGTCGTGGTTGCAGTTCCGTTCGTGCGGCATCAATGGCACGTTGCTCAGCAGCCTGATCACCACGTTGTTTCGTCACAAAGGTGAGCAACGCTTGGTATTCCTCAACCGATGGGCGCGTTGGCAGAGCACCATCTTTTCCGGTCACTTGGCGAAATGGCGCTTCTTGCACCGCGTCGACAAATGCATGCGCTTTTTCCAGCGCAGCTTTGCGGTCGTTCAATTCGCGCAATTGAGTTTCGGCGGTTAATAGCTCGGCCTCAAGCGTGCGGACGTCAGCTTCTTGACGCTGGGCAAGAAAAACTTTTCGGCTTTGCAGGCCATCAATTTGTGCGCCGCTGCTGACGGTGACCCGCAACGACTGCTCATCAATTTCAGGCGGCAAGTTAGCGAAAACTAAAGTCTGAACCCCGACCGCAAGCGTGACCTCAGCCCGCCGCGTCACGTAAGCACGATCAAGGAAAACCGTGGCGGCCTCAACGGTCGACACCACTCCAACACCGGACTGGTCCTCCGCAAAGCCGTTGGCAGTCAGTGAAGCAAGAGCAAGCACGAGAGGCATGAAGCGCATAGGGACTCCGAAAACGTTATTAAAACAGGGTGATAGTGGGTGAGCGAGCAGAGATTAGAAAATGAATACGAATGAGATAACGGTTTCTTAGCTTAAGGTTTTTCTCGTGCTGATTAACGAACAGAACGGTTCCGCAGAGGGAGCCATGACCAACGAACGCCAACGGGCGATAGCGTCAGTCGTAGGCTAAATCCCTACGGCTGATCACCTCGTTGTGGAGTAACGTTAGTGTAACGACCTCAACGTCGTATGAGCAGAAGTCTCGCACCGCGTGCGCATCTCAGGCCGCCAACAGCGCTCTTTCTGGGTGCTTGCACGTCGTGAGATGTGCACATACCTGTCGCGCTCATTTCAGGGAGCGGAGAATATGATGCGCCAGTCTTTTCGTTTTCTCAGTTGCACGTTACTGAATCTTGCGCTGGCCGCGTACGCACTGCCGGTCGCGCTGGCGGGTGAGGCAACCGTTCCGGCGGTTGTGCCAGCTGCGACCGTTGATGCGCCGGTGTGGTCCATGCCTGAGGTGGAGAAAAA
>JANMYZ010000466.1:0-2516 GCA_031382605.1 Planctomycetota bacterium
CGACAATTTTTCTTTCGGCGGCATCGCGGTGTCATCATCACCATGACGAATCGCCTGGATCAACCGGCTTTTTTCTGCATCACCAGGAAGCAGGACGCTGCCATCTTTACCTCCCTTGAGCACGCCTTCTTTGCTGTCGAGGTAGAGTCCGCCCTTCAGTTTTTTATTCGCCTCAGCTGCAACCGAATGGCAGCCATAACATTTGTCCGCCAGCACTGGGCGGATTTTGGCTTCAAAGAAATCGATTTTCGATGGATCTTCAGCCCCCAATGTGCTGAGAGCGATGATCGTCAGAAAAAAGTAAATGGCATGAGGATGCATGATATCCCATACGTTCTTTCGCATGCCCGCGTTGAACTCGGCGTGATCAAGCCACGGAAGAAAGACGGCCACGGCTCACTTGCCGCGCAAGTCATAGCACAACAAACGCGCGGGCGTGCCATCAAGGCCGCGTTGATTCTGACACAAATACAGCAAGCCATGCCACAGCACCGGCGGCGTCCAACTTTCGCTGGCCTGAAACATCCATGCGCGACTGAGTTCTTTGAAGCCTGAAGGCGTCAAATCGTAACTCAGCAAATGACCTTCTTCGCCCAAACACATAAAGCGCTTTTCCACCCGCAAAAACTGGCCGCGAAATGGCGACATCACCATCTGACGGTCACGACCTTTGGCCGACAAGACTTCTTTCCAACGTGGTTGTTCTTGCCACTTCATGATTCCCGTCGCCAGTTCGATGCAGCCCATTTCGACATCGGGATGATTCCGCCCAGGAAATCCATACACATAGCCGTCGACATGAATCGGCGTCATAAAATGACAACCAAAAACCTCATTCGTCCACGCGGTGGTCGGCTGCATATCAGCGCCGATCGTCAGCAGCGCAGCGCCGGTTTGATAACTGGTGGTGATCAACACTTGGTTGCCGATCACCAACGGACACGCGGCATTCACCGACTCGTACGATTTTGAGCGCCATGGGAAACGAAAGTCTTTTACCCCGGTTGCCGGATCAATGCACAGCAGCCCGCCGGTTGCCGGACGACTTTCACCACCAGCAAATACCAGCACGCGACGTTTGCCATGAAACGTGGCTGGCACTGGCGAAGCGTAACTCGGTCCCCATTCATCTTGCGTCGTCCATGCGGTCACACCGCTCGTCCGATCAAGTGCCACCACACATTCGCCACCAGGCGCACCAACATTGATGATCACGCGTCCGCCCTCTGCCAGCGGAGTGGTGCCAACTCCGAAAAAGTTTTGCGCCAGATGATAGTCAGCGGTCAAATCGCGGCTCCATCGCGACACTCCATCTGCCAGAGCTAGGCAACGCAACACGCCCAATGAATTATAAGCGTACACCTGATCGCCGTCGATCACCGGACTCGAACGCGGCCCATTGTTGTAGCCGTAACGATCTTCGTACTGCGTCGCAAACGCTCGATACCACAACCGCGAACCCGTGATCGCATCCAGACATTCAATCACATCTTCATCGCCCACGCGATGCTGATACACCAACTTACCGCCAACAATCGCCGGCGAAGCGTACCCAGAACCACGCGGCAACGACCACAGCAATTTTGGCCCATGAGCATCCCACGACAAATTCAGTTTAGTCTCGCGCGACACGCCATCGTGCGTCGGGCCAAGAAATGAACCCCACTCCTCAACCACCGCGCCCTCAGCCAGTGGCGCTGGTGCAGCCACCACCGTCACCGTTGGTAACTCCACCGCCCGCAGCATTACCAACGACGGCAACAGCAACGTGACGACCTGACGGAAGCAAGAATACATGGACATAGCCGCTCTTATGGTGGCCGGCGATATCGGTGAAAGCCACGAACCGCGACCAAGCCACCGACCTCAGCAGCGACCAAGCTGCGCACCGCCGCTCACCCGCCGCTCCCGCCGCTCACCGCCGCTCACCGCCAAAAACCACCACCGTCACACCCCACCCGACAAGCCCCTTCCCAGAACGCCCTCACTCCCTACAAACCGCCCCTCCGCAAATCGACCTGGAGAGGTGGCTGAGCGGTTGAAGGCACCGGTTTCGAAAACCGGCATTGGTGAAAATCAATCGGGGGTTCGAATCCCCCCCTCTCCGCCACAAGCTACCACCGTCCGAACCGACGGTGGTGGTTGTTTTTGATGATCCCGTTTTGTTTGAGGCGGTCATTCAGCCGCGTGGTCCGGTTGGTGGGGCGGTGGGTGGTTGCCCGCCGCCGTTGTCGTCTGGTCCGCCTCCGAGGTCACTCATGGGCCAGCGGAAGACCATGCGGATGTTCTGATCTTCGGCGATTAAAACTTCCCACAGGATGGCGGCTAAGACGGCTTGTTGGACTTCCCAGGGTTCTTGGTCGAGCGTGACTAAACCTAAAAACCGCAGTAGAAAAAAAATTACCGCAAAGCAGCAAAGAGCGCAAAGGACTTAGAACAAAAAAGAAGTTCACTCATTTGGTGAAGCTATCGGTCACCTAAATTTCGAGTCTAATCCTTGTTTTCCTTTGCGTCTT
>JANMYZ010000496.1:0-2260 GCA_031382605.1 Planctomycetota bacterium
GATCACGATTGCGGCGGGTGCGACCACGGGCACGGCGACCATTATGATCACCGCTGACACCGTGGATGAGACGGACGAAACCGTCATTTTGACCATGGGCACGCCGACGAACGCGACGCTCGGTGCGACGACGGTGCACACCGCGACGATCACGGATGATGACACCGCATCGATGACGTCGATCAGCCCCACCAGCGGCACGACCGCCGGCGGCACGACAGTGACGGTGACAGGTACGAATTTAACCGGCACATCTGCGGTGACGTTCGGCGGCACCGCCGCGACCTCGGTGACGGTGGTCAGTGCGACGTCAGTGACCTGCGTGACACCAGCGGGCGCAGCGGGCCCAGCGGTGGCGGTCGCCGTGACGACACCAGGCGTCACGGCGACCCTTCCGTCGGCGTACACGTATGTTGTTCCTGCACCGACGATCACCTCGATCAGTCCCGCCGGTGGCACGACCGCCGGTGGCACGACAGTGACGCTGACGGGTACAAATTTATCCGGCGTGACCACGGTGATGTTCGGCAGCACGGCGTTATGGACGCCGGCGTCAATTCCCACCGTAACAGGCTGGTATGATGCGGCGGATGCAAGCACGATCACGGCATCAACCAGTGCGGTGAGCCAGTGGAGGGACAAGAGTGGCCGCAGTTATCACCTGGCTCAAGGCACGGGCAGTCTCCAACCGACAACAGGTGCGACCATCAATAGCCTCAATGCGATCGACTTTACCGGTGACGCGATGACCACGTCGTCCAACCCATTCGGTGCAACCGTAAATAATGCTTTCGTCATCTCCGTCTTCAAAGTGGATGCCATTGCAACGGGTACGCTCTTTTCTCTCAGTGGGAGCGATGCCAACAGATGGCAATCTCACGCACCCTGGTCAGATGGAAATCTTTACTTCGACTGTGGTGGTGCTGCCGCGCCAAACCGCATCTCTACCACCTACGGTGTCAGTGCAGGGAATACGCTTCTTACCAACTGGTATGGCTCCACCAGCGATAATGTTCAGCAAGTCTATAAGTATGGCACCTTGCTTGTTGAAGACAGCTCAGGACACGCGGTAAATACCGGCGGAAATCTCATGGTTGGGAGTGATGGAGGAAACCATCAGAATGCGACGATCGGTGAGTTCATCGTCATCAATGGGACGGTGAGTGCAGCAGACCGCCAAAAAATGGAAGGCTACCTCGCCCACAAGTGGGGCCTGACGGCGAATCTTCCGGCGATTCACCCGTACAAGAGTCTTGCTCCGAGCACCAGCGGCACCATCGCGACCTCGGTGACGGTGATGAGCGCAACGTCGGTCACCTGCGTGACGCCAGCGAATGCAGCGGGCGTCGTGGATGTCGTGGTGACGACGCCAGGCGGCACGGGCACTCTTCCGTCGGCGTATACGTACCTAGCGCCCCCAACCATCACGACGCATCCCGCAAACACGGCGGTGACAGCTGGTCAGACGGCGACGTTCACGGTGGTGGCAAGCGGCGCGGCTCCGCTGACGTATCAGTGGAAGCAGGGGGTGACGAATGTCGGCACCAACAGCGCGACGCTGAGCATCACGAATGCGCAAGAAGTGAATGCCGACTCGTACACGTGCGTGGTGACGAACGGTGTTGGCACCGCGACGTCCAACGCGGCGACGTTGACGTTGAACGGCGCATATAATGGCGTTGTGCTACGTGAATGGTGGAACGGTATCAGCGGAGTAACGATTGCTTCGTTGACCAGCAATGCGGCGTATCCGAATAGTCCAACGGGCTCTGATTTGCTGAACATATTCGAAATCGGAACGAATACGGCTGAAGATTACGGCACTCGCATCCGTGGATATGTCATTCCGCCGACCACGGGTAATTACACGTTCTGGATTGCGGGCGATGATAACTGTGAACTGTGGTTGAGCACCAACATGGATCCGGCAAATCGATCACGAATTGCTTACGTTTCAAGTTGGACCAACAGCCGTGTGTGGACGGCATTAGCCGGACAACAATCGGCGCTGATTCCATTAATTGCGGGACAAAAATATTACATCGAAGCCCTCCATAAAGAAGCCGGTGGTGGTGATAATTTAGCCGTTGGTTGGCAATTACCGGATTTGACTATGGAGCGCCCGATTCCCGGCGTGCGTCTGGAGGCCTTTGCTCCCACGACAAACATTGCGCCAACGATTACCTCGCATCCAACGAGCGTCGCTGTAACCGCTGGTCAAACTGCGATATTCACGGTGGTGGCGAGCAGCACGGCTCCG
>JANMYZ010000530.1:0-2122 GCA_031382605.1 Planctomycetota bacterium
GATGATGACTCCGGTGCTGCTCACCTGGCGATTCGCGCGCTCTCGCTTGTGCCTGGTCAGCCTCGTCGGAGGCTTCGCGCCTGCTTTTGGCCTCGCCCGCTTTGGACCTCTTTGGAGTCAGTCACCATGGTTACGAACGTCACCCGCATCGCGGCATGTCTGGTTCTTTTATTCACCTCGTCATTAATGCAGGCGGAAACGTGGAGTGGCGCTGCGGGCGGCGGATCACCGCAATGGTCGGTGCCGTCGAATTGGGGTGGCATTGCGCCGGTAGTTGGTGCTGCGCTGACTTTTCCCAGCGTGACGAATAAAAGCGCGGCCAACGACTTCGCGGCGAACTCGGCATTCGGACCCATCACCATCAATGCCAGCGGTTATGTGCTGACCGGAAACGTGATCACGTTGAATGGTGGCTTTTTTCTTAATGGTGTGAACACCGCGCAAATCGGTCTGCCAATGATCTTGGCTTCATCGCAAGGTTTCACGGTCGACAACGCATCCGGATACTTGAATCAAAGCGGAGTCATGAGTGGGAGTGGTGGGCTGATTAAATTAGGCAATGGCGCGCTCGTGATCAGCGGTACGCACAGCTACACCGGTGGCACGCTGATCGATGGCGGTGCGATCCAACTGCAAGTCGGTGCAACGCTGCCTGGCGTGGTGCAGATCAACAAAGGATATCTGATCGGTACTGGCGCGGTTGGCGGCATAACGTCGCTGAACCAATCATCGGCGATCATCGCGCCTGGAACGTCAGCAGGAATCGGAACGCTGACTTCCAACGGCGATGTGCGCCTTTTCAGCGCCGACGTGCTTAATTTTGATGTGACCACTGCAAGCCCGTCAGGCGCGGACAAAGTCGTGGTCAATGGAGCCGTTAATCTTGGCGGTGCTACCATTGGGGTTCTGGTGCCAACGACGGTGGTGCCAGCCATCGGTACCTCCTATACGCTGATTGAAAATGATGGAACCGATCCGCTGGTGTTGTCTTCCACCGATGCGCCAAGTAATTACTTGCGCTCGCTGACGATCCATTCGAACAAATATCAACTGAGTTTGGTAGGCGGTACTGGGCGCAACGACGCGGTCTTGCAGCGCGTCGCGAATGCCGTCACCACCATTTCTTTGACCGATTCCAGTTCGACTTCTAGCTATGGATCCCCTGTCACTTTCACGGCCCAGGTGACGGGAGTCACCGGCGGACTGGTGACGTTTTGGGATGGAGCGAATTATCTCGGCGGTATCGTTTCTATCATTGGCCAAGCGGCGCTGACCCTCTCGGACTTACCGCCCGGTAACCGGTACGTCACCGCGATGTTCGAAGGAAACTCCACCTACGCCCCCGTACGCTCAAGCATCATTACGCACGTCGTTTCCGGCGTGGCAACCAGCACCGCGCTGGCCGTATCACCGACCTCACCATCAGCTGCTGGTGCCGCTATCACGCTGACCGCTACCGTGACCGCAGGATTAACGCCCAGTGGATCGGTGACTTTTAGCGATTCCGGAACCGTCTTGAGCACCGTTGTCCTATCGACCAACCAAGCGTTATTCACCACCAGCGCCTTGATTGCGGGCAGCCATTCGTTCACCGCCACTTTTGTCCCAACACTGCAATTTAGCGCCAGCGCTTCGTCGGCGGTCGCCCATACCGTGACTGGCACTGCGACCACCACGACGCTGACGTCATCCGCAAGTCCGGTGGTGGCTGGCACGACGGTGACATTCACCGCCACGGTGGTGGGCGGAACGCCAACAGGATCAGTAACTTTTCTCGACGGCGCCGCGACCCTCGGCACCGGCGTGATTTCCGCCGGAGTCGCTACTTTCAACACCAGCGGTTTGGCAGCGGGAAGCCATACGATGTCAGCCATCTACGGCGGTGCGATTGATCACCAAGCCAGTAGTTCAGCAGCGCTCGTTCAGACGGTGACGGCTGCCCCTGGCGGCGGTGGCGGTGGTGGTTCCAGCAGCGGTGAAGAAAGCTCCGGCGGCTGCGGTCTGGGATCAGGCGCATCAACGTTGATCGCCTTCGCGCTGTTCATGCTGTTGCGTGTGCGCTTTCGTCGTGGCTAACAAAAATTAACCGACGAAAGCGCTTAGCGTTTTCCAGAGTCAGTTG
>JANMYZ010000542.1:0-2852 GCA_031382605.1 Planctomycetota bacterium
TGGCGTTCCCGGGAAGGAAAGTGGCGTTCCCGGGAAGGAAAGTGGCGTTCCCGGGGGAAGAATTTGGCATCGAGAATATTGGGACCGCTATATTCGAGACGAGGTGCATTTTCGTCAGGTCGTGGATTATATTCATGCGAATCCCGTGAAGGCAGGATTGGTTGCACGGGCAGAGGGATGGCGGTGGAGTAGCGCCGCATGGAACAGGACGACCGCCACGACAGCCGCCAATCGGGAGATTGGCGTTCTCGGGAATAAACCATGAATGACGATAGAACACCCATCATCGTCCAAGTTTTCTTTGGCTTAAGCCGAGCCGAAAAGGGATTCCAAAGTGCTTAAACGCAAACCGAACTCGCTCAGGGGTAGTGCCGTAACTGATGGTATAGCCGATCTTTAAGTGCTTAAACGCAAACCTACGTCAACGAGACCCCGATGAACGAAGCCGAAACCCGTGCTGAGCATATCGATCCCGCCTTAAAGGCGGCAGGGTGGGGCGTGATTGACGGCAGTCGCATTCATCGGGAATACCCGATCACCCTGGGACGTTTGCAAGGCCATGGCACCCGCAGTCGCGCCGATATCGCCGATTACGTTCTGGTGCACCGCAATCAAAAGCTGGCGGTGGTTGAGGCGAAAGCGTGGGACAAGTCGCTGACCGAAGGCGTGGGCCAAGCCAAGAGCTATGCGGTGAAGCTGAATATTCGTTTTACCTACGCCAGTAATGGACAGGGTATTTATGGCATCGATATGCAGACGGGAACTGAGGGCGAGTTGCCTAGGTACCCAACGCCGGATGAATTATGGAAGGCGACCTTTGCCAAAGAAAATGCATGGCGTGATCGATTTGCGGCGGTGCCGTTTGAGGACAAAGGCGGCTCGCATCCCAGCCGTTATTATCAGGACATCGCGGTTGATCGCGTGCTGCAAGCCATAGCTGAAGGACGGCAGCGCGTTTTACTGACCTTGGCCACGGGTACCGGCAAGACCTTTATTTCGTTTCAGCTGGCGTGGAAATTATTCCACAGCCGTTGGAATTTAGGCCGAGAACCATCGCGTCGACCGCGCATTTTGTTCTTGGCCGATCGAAATATTTTGGCGAATCAAGCTTACAATGCGTTCTCTGCGTTTGAAGACCAGTCGCCCGACTCGTGTGTTCGTATCAGCCCGGATGAAAGTCGTAGAACCGGAAGGCCGCCCACAAACGGAAGTATTTTCTTCACCATCTTCCAGACCTTCATGAGTGGCCCTCAAGTAAACGGGCAGTCATCACCCTATTTCGGTGAATACCCACCGGATTTCTTCGACATCATCATCATTGACGAATGTCATCGCGGTGGCGCGAACGACGAAGGAAACTGGCGTGGCATTCTCGATTACTTTGCACCAGCAGTGCAACTTGGTTTGACGGCTACGCCCAAGCGCAAAGAGAACACCGATACCTACGCCTATTTCGGCGAACCGGTGTTCGTCTATTCGCTCAAGGAAGGCATCAACGACGGTTATTTGACGCCATTCAAAGTAAAACAAATCGCCACCACGCTCGACGACTACGTTTATACGCCAGACGACACCGTCGTCGAAGGTGACATTGAGCGCGGCAAGCGTTACGAAGAAAAAGACTTCAACCGCATCATCGAAATCAAAAAGCGCGAAGAATACCGCGTGAAGGTATTCATGGGCCTGATCAATCAGGCAGAGAAGACTTTGGTGTTCTGCGCCAACCAAAACCACGCCTTGGCCGTGCGTGACCTGATCAACCAGATAAAGACCAGCAAAGATCCAAACTACTGCCAACGCGTCACCGCCAATGACGGTGAGCTGGGCGAGGAACATCTGCGCGAGTTCCAAGATAACGAAAAATTCATTCCCACGATTTTGACCACGTCACAGAAACTATCGACCGGCGTGGATGCTAGAAACATCCGCAACATCGTCCTGATGCGACCCGTGAACAACATGATCGAGTTCAAACAGATCATCGGACGCGGCACACGGCTGTTTGAGGGTAAGGATTACTTCACCATCTACGATTTCGTTAAAGCCCACCTCAACTTTCTTGACCCTGAATGGGACGGCGAGCCAATTCAGCCAGAACCATCAGAACCAAAAAAGCCAATCCCAAGTGAACCACGAGATGACCGGGTACGTGAACCAAAATCAGAATACGACCGACCGAAAAAGGTGCGCGTCAAGCTAGCCGACGGCAAAGACCGCTCCATTCAGCACATGGTATGCACGACGTTCTGGCATCCCGATGGCACGCCGATGTCTGCGCAGCAGTTCATGGAAATGCTCTTCGGCAAGTTGCCGGATCTCTTCAAGAATGAAGATGAATTGCGCACCCTGTGGAGTGCCCCAGACACTCGCGCCAAACTCTTGCATGGGCTGGCGGAAAAAGGCTTTGGCAAAGAACAAATGGCTGAGATGCAGAAAATTATCGACGCCGAAAAGAGCGACCTCTTCGACGTGCTGGCCTACGTCGCCTTCGCCATGCAGCCCCTGACCCGCGCCGACCGCGCCGCCACCGCCAAAACTGCAATTCATAAAAACTACACCAGTAACCAAGAAGCGTTCCTCGACTTTGTGCTGACGCATTACGTGCAAGAAGGCGTAGAAGAGCTGGATCAGAGCAAGCTCACGCCGTTACTCAGGCTCAAGTATTTCAACGCTATCGCTGATGCGATGACCGACCTGGGTGGGCCGGAGAAAACACGGATGATCTTCAGTGCGTTTCAGAAATTTTTGTATCAGAGGATAGCATGATCGGCTATTTACTCAGTCGTGAGCGGGGAAAATGCAGGGGAATCACATGGGAAAACATGGGAAAACAATCCGGTATTACGTACGTG
>JANMYZ010000569.1:0-7673 GCA_031382605.1 Planctomycetota bacterium
GACACGCTTGTTGGCGAGGAGATCCGGGACCTCATGTTTGACGATCGATTGGGCCAAGCCTTCGACGATGGCAGTTTTGCCGACGCCTGGTTCACCCAACAGGACCGGATTATTCTTGGTGCGGCGGCAAAGGATTTGCCACAGGCGTTCAATTTCTTTGGAGCGGCCAATAACGGGATCCAATTCGCCAGCTTCAGCGGCGGCGGTCAGATCACGACCGAAGGCGTCCAGCGCCGGCGTGGTCGACTCCTCGCCTTTTTTGCCCTTACCGGCGGCGGGTTTTTCAGGGGCTTTTTCGCCGGGTTCTTTGGCCGAAGACTGCGGCATGTTGGAGACATCGCTGGCTCCGAGCAGATCTAGGATCTCGTTGCGGACGTCTTCCAATTTCAGGTCGAGGTTGATCAGCACTTGGGCGGCGACGCTGTCCTGCTCGCTGAGCAGGCCGAGCAAAATGTGTTCAGTGCCAATGTAGGGATGGCCGAGGGCGCGGGCCTCTTCGCTGGCTAATTCCAGTACACGCTTCGCTTGCGGCGTGAACGGCAATGGGCCGGAGGGGGCTTCTTTATCGGCTACAACGACTAGTTTTTCGACTTCACGACGAACTTTTTCAACGTCGACCGAAAGATTGTTGAGTGCGGTCACTGCGACGCCGGAACCTTCCTTCACCAGCCCCAGAAGCAGATGTTCGGTACCGATATAATCGTGGTGAAAACGCTCGGCCTCCTTTTGAGCCAAAGCGATGATCTTGCGCGCGCGGTCAGTAAATTTATCGAACATGGGTCTGCCAACTTAAAAGGAGGTGAGTGTGTCGTTTTGATTCAAAGAATCAGTTTTGTTCGCCAGAGGGAGTCAACAGCCACTTGCGTACCAAATCGGCGCGCAGGCGGTCACGTGCTTCCACATCAGCGGCTTCAGCATTCTGCAACTGGATGTGGGCTGGTTGGCACTGCAAGAAAATTTTATCGAGCATCTTCCAGTTACGCCACGACAGCAGGCGCAGGCCGACGCCTAATCGTACCCATGACAGGTGGTCAGTAAGTTCTTCGCTGGTTAAGACCCGAGCGTGCGTCAGCAAACCCCAGGCGCGATGAACTTTGTCGTCTAATTTTAAGCGCCCTTTGGTCATCAGGGCTTGGCGCGCGAGTTGTTCGTAGGCGATGATGCGTTCGACGGTTTCATTCAGATGGTCGACTAATTGCTGCTCGCTCATGCCCAGCGCACGCTGATTACTGATCTGATAAAAGTGTCCTGAGGGTTCGCTGCCTTCGCCGTGCAGACCACGCACGGTCATATGCAGCTTACTTAAACTGCGCATAACTTGTTTGAATTCACCGGTTTCTACCAGTGCGGGCAAATGCAGCATGACCGATGCGCGCAGGCCGGTGCCGACGTTGGTCGGACACGCAGTCAGATATCCGTACTCGGGATGACTCGACCACGGCAGCGCTTTTTCTAATTTGCGATCAAGTTGGATCGCCATTTCAAGATTGGCGTTCACACATAATCCGGCGCTGATGACTTGCAGGCGCAGGTGATCTTCTTCGTTGAACATCAACGAATGAATTTCATCGCTGCTAATGTACACACCAGCCGGACGTTTGCCGCCCGCCAAATCGCGCGAGATCAATTGACGTTCGACCAGGGCTTGGCGCTCCAGATCGCTGAGGGTGTCGAGTTTCAGCGACAGTGAGTTCGGCAACACCGCGACGGTGTCGACCGTGGCGCGCAAATGATCGACCAGTTCTTGCTGGCGAACTTTGCTCAATTTGCGTTGAAAGGCGAAGCCATCCAGATTGCGCGCCAAACGCACGCGGCTTGAAATCACCACGCCGCCGTGCGAACCAGGGCTGTTCAGCCACGCTGAGGGACGACTGAGCAACGCGGCGATTTGACTCATAATAGGGGAAAGTCGCGATCGCAGGCCGCGCGTCTACCGGCGATCGGCCGATGTTCAGGAAGCGGGTTCATCGAGTTGCCGAAGTTCGTCGCGAAGTTTGGCAGCGTTTTCGTAGTTCTCGTTCATGACCGCTTGGCGTAAGGCGGCATCCAAACTTACTCGGCGGACGGTCGCCGCATTTTGCGCCGCATCTTGCGGTGCATCGGGTTCGCTGCCTGGGCGGCGACCGACGTGGCGAGTGGTGCCGTGATAGTTCCGCAGCAAGGCTTCAACTTTATCGCCAAAAGCCGCGTAATCATGGGCACAGCCAAAAAGTTTGCCGGAGCCGAATTCGGAAAATGCGAGTCCGCAATGCGGGCAGCGCTCGTCATTTTTCACCATCGACGGCATGCTCAAGCCGCTGGCGATCTTGATTTTGGTGCTCGATGCGTCGTCCGACTTCATGTCCAAGATCACCGCGATTGGTGGAGGGCCATTCTCTAACTTCAAATCGAGTCGTTGGATGCAGGTGGCACAAATGTGTAATTCTTGGCGCTGTCCGCTGTCTGGATCAAGCTCAGTAAGATGCGTGGTCGCCGGGCGCTTCGAACACAATTGACAGGTGACACCAAGCATGGCGAGGTTTTTCTTCGGACTTTGGTGGGTCGCAAGGGCGAAAGTGTCTGTCATGGGACAGTCTGGAATTCGTCGGCCGTTGGCTGATTTCTAGCGGTTGTGTGGATCAAGTGAATCATTCGGTAAACTTTCGCGAGGATCTCTGACTAAATCTTTGGCTAAAAAGGTCGAGCGATGATCGTTGACATGATCATCACGCATCGATGGCAATCGTTGTTGCTGATCCGTGGATCGTAAGCGGGGTTGACCCCTGGTGTTGCAAAGAGCGTTCCTATAAGTCCCACCCTCCTGCATTCAGCAATCGCGAATGTGGGTAAACCTTGCAGAAGGACGGCGAGCAATGATGGCGGTGATTTCGGCTGCGTTGATGCAACTCATACCCGCTGCGGAGGGGGCCCCCGTGGTCGTCGCAGCGAAAGCTATCGTTGACGATAGCCCAAGCGTGTTCGATATGGTTTTCCCACTGACCATGCTGCTCATTTTGGGCTTGGTCGTGCCAGCTGCGTTGCTGGGTTTGAATACGATTTTCAGTCGTTTCGCCCACGGCACGCGCAATACCAATCCTGGAAAAAATCAGCCATACGAAAGTGGTCTGCCCGGAACGCTGGGCACCGCAGGCGAACGGTTTGACGTGAAATTTTATCTTATTGCGATGCTGTTTCTTGCTTTCGATATTGAAATCGCGTTCCTGTATCCATGGGCAGTGCACTTCAATCTCGGTGGCTGGGAGATGATGCTGTTTCTCGTCGAATTCTTGCTGCTGATCGGCGTTGGCTATCTGTACCTGTTTAAGAAAGGTGCGCTGGATTGGGATAAATAGGCCGGTTTTACCGACCATTTCCCCACCATGAGGACCCACCCATGACTTACAAAAACGTTCCTGCTGCGGTTACTCCTGAGCTCGATCTCGGTAACGCTTTCGCTCTGACCCGGCTTGATGCCGTCGTCAATTGGGGCCGCCGCAATAGCCTGTGGCCGTTTCCATTTGGCACCGCTTGTTGCGCGATCGAATTCATGGGCGTGGTGAGTTCGGTATTCGACGTGTCGCGTTTCGGCGCCGAATTGGTGCGTTTTAGCCCGCGTCAAGCGGACTTGATGATCATCGCTGGCACGGTGACCTACAAACAGGCACCGGTGTTGCGGCGCATTTATGAGCAGATGTGCGAACCGCGCTGGGTCATTTCGGCTGGTGCCTGCGCATCGTCCGGTGGTTTTTACGACTGCTACTGCACCGTCCCTGGGGTTGATGAAATTATCCCGGTCGACGTGTACATTGCTGGTTGCCCACCGCGTCCGGAAGCATTCTTAGAAGCCATTGTGCAGTTGCAGAAGAAGATCGATTTGGAATCGATGACCGAGCAGCGGACGGTAGGCGTATGAGTTCGAAATCATCCACGGTGCCGCATGGTCCGATGCTGGCTGGACAAAGTGTTGAACAGCTCGTCGCTTTGATGAAAGAGCGTTTTGGCCTTGAGCGTGACGCCACGGATCGCTGGGATTTGACGCTGCTGTGTCGTCCAGAGAAGTTGCGCGACGTCATTCGTTTTCTGCGTGATGAGTCGACCTTGCAGTTCAGCATGTTGCTCGACGTGGTTGGCGTCGATTTCCTTGCGTATCCTGGCTATCGCGGCGAGCGTTTTGCCGTGCTGTATTTGCTGAAAAGCATGGCGTTCCGTCATCGTGTGACCATCAAAGTGATGGTCGAAGAAGAAGCCTGTGCAGTCCCCAGCATTCACGACTTATTTAAGAGTGCTGACTGGGCAGAGCGTGAGACTTGGGATCAATACGGCATCGTCTTTACCGGTCATCCGAACTTGAAGCGTTTGCTGAATCATCATGAGTTTCTTGGCCATCCGCTGCGTAAGGATTATCCTTGCCAGAAACGCCAGAAACTGTCGACCAACGATCCGATGATTGACCAACTGGAGGCACGTCTGCGCGCCCAGGGCTACACCATTCTTGATCGCGGTGAAGCGCATACGGGCGAGCTGATGACGGACGCCTCGGCAGTGCCATCGCTGGGAACGACCAAGGCTGGGGGTAAGAAGTGAAAGTCATTAATCCAGCTGGCGATCACGTCGACTTGATGACCATCAATGTCGGTCCAAGTCATCCCGCGACACACGGAACGCTGCGTATTTTCGCGGCCCTTGATGGCGAAACCATCGCTGCCTGCGCGACTGAAATCGGATACCTGCATCGCGGATTCGAAAAGATGATCGAACAAGGCACCTATTCGCAGGTGCTGCCTTACACCGATCGTCTGAATTATTGCAGCGCGATGATGAACAACATCGGCTTCTGCAAGGCGACCGAAAAAATGTTCGGCGTCACCGTGCCGGAACGCTGCATTACTTTGCGCATTATCCTGAGCGAGTTGTCGCGCATCATCGATCACATGGTGTGCGTGTGTACCAATCTGGTTGACCTTGGTGCGCTGACCAATTTCTGGTATTTCTTCAATACGCGTGAACAAGTGTACCTGATCTGGGAAAAACTCTGCGGCGCGCGCCTGACCAACACCGTGACCCGAATCGGCGGCATGTACCGCGATGTTTATCAGGGTTTTGAGGACGATGTTCGCGGCGTGCTGGTTAAAATTGAAACTGCGGTCGGCGAAGTTCGTGGCTTGATCGAGCACAATAAAATTTTCATCGATCGCACCAAAGATGTGTGCGCGGTATCGGCTGCCGATGCGATTAGCTGGGGCTGGACCGGACCGTGCCTACGTGCATGCGGCGTTGATCGCGATTTGCGCAAAGATGAGCCATATTACGGCTACGAAACTTATAATTTTGACACCGTGATCGGCACCAGTGGCGACACCTTTGATCGCATTATGGTGCGTATTTATGAGATGATCGAATCGGTGTCGATCACCCGTCAGGCGCTTGATCGCCTGAAGCCAGGACCGATCAACAGTCCAGATGCGCGGATGTCGTTACCTAGCCGTGAGCGTGTCTACCACGACATGGAGGCGTTGATCAATAGCTTCAAATTGGTGTACGAAGGTGTTCGTCCGCCACCGGGAACGTGCTACGACGCGACCGAAGCCGCCAACGGCGAACTCGGTTATCTGATTGTTTCTGACGGCGGCACGAATCCCTACCGCGTCAAAGTGCGCCCACCATGTTTCACTCAATTCGCTGCGTACGGCGACATGCTCACCGGCTCCATGCTGTCTGACGTCGCCGCTTCGCTTGGTTCGATTAATATTATTGCCGGAGAGCTCGACCGATGAGCGGTTGCACAGTAAATCCCGCTGAGCACCAGCCCAAGGATCTCACCACTGAAGTGCTGAAGAATCGCATGGCGAAGTATCAGCCGCGAGTCGAGGAACTCTGGCGCCGGTATCCGGTTAAACGCGGCGCTTTGTTGCAGGCTTTGTGGTTGGTGCAGGAAGAATTCGGCTGGGTTCCGCGCGAAGGCATCAAGTGGGCGGCTGATACGTGTGCGGTCAGCCACGTGCATGCTTTCGGTGTCACTGAATTTTACACCATGTATCGTCAGGTTCCGACCGGTAAGCATCTGATTCAAGTTTGTCAGACCATGTGCTGCTATATTCAAGGCAGTGAAAATCTGATCGAGCATTTAGAGAAAGCACTCGGCGTTCACAGCGGCGAAACCACCAGCGATGGTCTGTTTACCCTGGTGCGCGTCGAATGCCTTGCGCTCTGCGGTACTGGCCCTGGCGTGATGATCGATGATCAAGCGATTGGTCCGAAGCCGCACGCGTTAGGTAAAGCCGGAGTCAGCGAAGAGCATTTGTCAGTTCCTGATTTCCATCCAAACGGCGCTTTGCTCGATCAATGGATTGCCTTCTTGCGTGCTGAGCACAAAAAATCGCCCACGGCGAATGGTTTCACTGGCAAGCCACTGCCCGTTACGCCCGACGCCGTCGGTCATCTGGTGCTCAACACCAAGGGCCATCCCGGTGCGCCTGGTGCGGAAGCGAAAACGTTGCCGCCGACGTACTGTCCACCAGCTCCGGCGCTGAAACTTGGTGCCGCTGTCACTGGTGAGGCGATTGCGCTGACCTGGATCAACGATCCTGGTTGCACGAAGATCATCGTCGAGCGTTCAGATGATAACGGCGTGTCGTGGCGCGAGCTGGCGACGCCAAGCCCGAAAGATCAGAAATCTGCCGATAAATTACCTGAAGGTGTGAGCGCCCAATATCGCGTCATCGCGCACGAAAAAGAACGCGTTGCGCGTCCCAGTGCGGCGATCACTGCCACTGGCAAAGCCACGCCTCCGCCAGCTCCGCCAGTCACCGCCGCCGCTCCGGCTAAGGTCTGATTATGACCACGCTCCACGGATTTCCTCAGCCGACGCATTGGAAAGGCAAAGAACTGCCGCGCATTCTCAGCCGGTTGTTCCAGGTTGATAACGGCCACACCTTGGCGGTCGCGAAACAACACGGTGGCTACGACACCGTTGGGCCGATGTTGTTCGAAAAAAGTCAGCTTGAGCTGATCGAATTGGTCAAAGATTCCGGCCTGCGCGGTCGTGGTGGTGCGGGATTCCCCACCGGCATGAAGTGGTCGTTCGTGCCGCGTGGCACCGGCAAACCTGTGTACCTGGTGATCAACGCCGACGAAGGCGAACCTGGCACCTTCAAAGATCGCATGTGCATGGAGCGCGATCCGCACTTGCTGCTCGAAGGGATGATTATTACCGGCTACGCATTGGGCGTACGCACGGCGTATATTTATGTGCGCGGCGAAATGCTGCCGCAAATCACTCGTTTGAATGACGCGATCAAAGAAGCGTACGCTGCTGGCCTGCTCGGTGAAAACATCGGCGGCTCGCAATATTCGCTCGACATCTACGTCCATCGCGGCGCTGGTGCGTACATCTGTGGTGAAGAAACCGGCTTGATCAATTCGCTGGAAGGCTTCAAAGGCCAACCGCGTTTGAAGCCACCATTCCCGGCAGTAAGCGGCGCGTTCGCTTCTCCAACGGTGGTCAATAACGTCGAAACGATTATGGCCGTGCCATACATTTTGAAGCATGGCGCAAAGGGATATCGTCAATTTGGTACCGATAAGAGCCCTGGCTCGAAATTATTTTCGATCAGTGGCGACATCGTGAAGCCTGGCGTCTACGAAGTGCCGCTTGGCATGTCGTACTCGGAGTTCTTCGAATTGTGCGGCGGTTT
>JANMYZ010000582.1:0-1951 GCA_031382605.1 Planctomycetota bacterium
AGCAACGTCAGCTCGTACTTTACGGCCACGCTGAGCGGGTTGCCGTTAACTGGTCTACCACCAACGGCGCGGGCACCTTCAATACCAAATTCGATGGCGTGATTCCTTGGCTTGAACGCACGATGAAAGAGTCTGACAGCGATTGGCGACGGGATAAGCTGGGGCAGTATTTTTCATCAGATGTCTGCACGACATGTCATGGGTCACGCATCAAGTCGACTTCTGCGGCGGTGAAATTGGGCGGGCAATCGTTGACCGACGTATGCCATTTGACCATTGGCCAAGCGGGTACCTTTTTCGCTGAATTAAAATTGACTGGCGGTGCGGCCAAGGTTGCGGTTGGGGTGCTGAAAGAAGTGCAGGCACGCTTATCTTTTCTGATCAATGTTGGACTCGATTACCTGACGCTTGATCGCTCTGGTCCAACGTTATCCGGCGGTGAGGCTCAGCGTATTCGCCTGGCGAGTCAGATTGGCTCTGAATTAACCGGTGTTTTATACGTCCTCGACGAACCGAGCATTGGCTTACACCAACGCGATAATGTGCGGCTGATCGAAACGCTCAAACACCTCCGCGACATCGGCAACAGTGTGGTGGTGGTTGAGCATGACGAAGACACCATCCGCGCAGCCGATTACGTCGTCGACTTCGGGCCTGGTGCTGGCGAACTTGGCGGACAGGTCGTTTATAGTGGTTTGGTTGAAGGCGTTCTGAAGGCGGAAAATTCCATCACCGGCGATTACTTGAGCGGACGAAAGCGCATTGCCGTGCCACAAGAACGCCGTGCGGGTAACGGCAAGCGCTTAGTCGTTGAAGGCGCCAAAGCGAATAATCTCCGTGACTTGACGCTCGGCATTCCGCTGGGGACGTTCACCTGCATCACCGGTGTTAGTGGTGCAGGGAAGTCGTCCTTCTTGAACCACATTTTATATCCAGCACTCAACAATCATTTCAACGAAGGCAGCGAAGACGTTGGCGCGCACAAGCGCATTACCGGACTCAATCACCTGGATAAAGTCATCGCCATCGATCAGCAACCGATTGGCCGCACGCCGCGTTCGAATCCGGCGACGTATACCAAACTGTGGGATCACATTCGCACCATCTTTGCTGAGACCCGTGAATCGAAATTGTTTGGGTACACCCCTTCTCGATTCAGTTTCAACGTCAAAGGCGGTCGTTGCGAGGCCTGCGAAGGCGACGGCGTTAAGAAAGTCGAGATGCACTTTCTGGCTGACGTTTACGTTCCTTGCGAGGTCTGCCACGGCAAACGTTTCAACGAACAAACCCTGCGTGTGCTCTATAAACACAAGAATATCGCCGACGTGTTAAGCATGTCGGTGCGTGAGGCTTTTGCACATTTCGCCGTCCATCAACCGGTAGCGCGCGTGTTGCAAACCATGGTTGATGTTGGTCTGGACTACATTCGTCTTGGCCAACCAGCGACGACGCTTTCTGGCGGCGAAGCGCAGCGCATCAAGTTGTCGCGCGAACTCGCGAAGCGCGGCACCGGAAATACGCTCTACATTCTTGATGAACCGAGCACCGGCCTGCATTTTGAAGACGTGCGCAAACTCTTGGAAGTCCTCGCCAGATTGGTCGAAGCGGGCAACACCGTGGTCGTCATCGAACACAACCTCGACATCATCAAAACCGCCGACTGGATCCTCGATCTTGGCCCCGAAGGCGGCATGCGCGGAGGACAACTGATCGCCGAAGGCACGCCAGAAATCGTGGCAAAAGTCAAAGGCAGTTACACGGGACAGTTTCTTAAAAGCATGCTGACGATACCAGCGGCCAAACGCTGAAACAGAAATGAATCCCAAATATTACCATCAAGCCGCTAAGGAAAAATGCTTGGCAAATCCGTGATGACGATCAGTCAAAGAAAATTGAACAAGAGGAACGGAGGAACGGAGGACAGCCACGAGGTGATCAGTCGGATTTCATC
>JANMYZ010000592.1:0-7832 GCA_031382605.1 Planctomycetota bacterium
ATCTTTGGCCATCGCGTCGACCATCGCTGAGCCGATTTGTTCCGAGGTCGCTTGATTGACGAAAAAGTCGCGCGTGTCGGGCGCGCCGTCAGCGTCCCAGGTGATGACGCGAATACCTTTCGCGCGGGCCGCTTTCATCGCGGGTGATAACACGCTGGGATCGTTGGGCGATACCGCGATCACGTCGACGCCTTTGAGGGTCCATTTCTCGATCATCGCGGCGGCTTTTTCTGGCGAGCCATCGGTTGGGCCGTCATAAATCAACTTCACATTGCCGAGTTCTTTGGCGGCTTCTTCCGCGCCAAGCGAACACGACGTGAAATAGGCGATGCCTTTTTTCTTCGGCAGCAAGGCGACGGTGATCGCTCCACCTGGATCAGCGGCGTGCGCGCTGGTGACCGTGAGGATCAGCAGAGCGAGGAAGGCGGTGAGGTGTCGCATAAAACTCCTAATGGTGTGAAAAAAAAGAAAGGTGAAGGGAATGGTGAAGGTGAAGGTCTACCCACAGAGTCCAGCCAGGCCACTGAGAAAAACCTGTCGTCAGCGTGCTTTCTTCTCAAACAGCCGGTTTATGAGCACCGCTGCAATCAACAGCCCGCCGACGACGATGACGTTCAGTTCTTCACGTTCCCAATGCCAACCAACGAACTTGCGCGTTTCATGGATCGCCAACACGCCGAGCAAGGTGCCGACGATGCGGCCTGATCCACCGAAGATGCTGGTGCCACCCAGGACCACGGCGGTAATAACATCCAGCTCAAGTCCGCTGCCGATATCCGCTTTGGCGGTATTGCGCCGAGCCACATAAATTGCTGCCGCCAAACCGGCGATGGCTCCGGCCATGGTATAAAGCGTCACGGTGATGCGGGCGACGGGCAATCCGGAATAGCGGCTAGCCACTGGATTATGACCGATGGCATAGAGCGACAAACCAAACGGCGTCCGCGCCAGTACCACTGCTGCCACCACTGCCAGCACGGCGAAGATCAATCCGGGAATCGGCACACCGAGCAGTGAGCCGCTACCCAGCGCGGTGAAAGCATCGGGAAAACCAGAAATAGGCCGACCAAGACTGATGCCTTCGGCGACGCCGCGATACGCCGCCAAGGTCGCCAGCGTCACAATCAGCGGATGCACTTTTAGCCCAGCGATGGCAACACCATTCAGCGCACCGCACGCTGCGCCGGTGGCAACAGCAGCAAGCGCGGCAAGGTACGGATTCATTCCTGCTTCAAAACATAAACCCAGCACCACCGCCGCCAACGCCATGGTGGAGCCGACGGACAGATCAATGCCCGCCGTAATAATAATCGCCGTCATCGGCAAAGCGACGAGGGCCAATTCCCACACGTCTGATGAAAGTCCGAGCTGAGTTGCAGGCTCAAGAAATTTCGCATCGACCATTGCCGCATAGCCAAACAGCATGAGCACGAGCATGATCAAAACGGCTTCGTGCCAGTAGCCAAAGGAGCGCCAAGAGCGAAAGGAACGCCAGTTCATTCAATCCCTTCGCTTACGACCAAGATGGTCTGCCAACACCGCGACTAAAATAAAACCACCTTGAATCGCACGCTCCCAGTACGTCGCACTGTTCCCGAGTTGCAGGAAGATCAGCACCGTGCGCACTTGCGCCAGCAACAGCATGCCTAGGGCGGAGCCAATGATCGTGCCAACGCCGCCGCTGATGGAGGTTCCGCCGACCACCACTGCCGTCACCACCAGCAATTCGAACTGCCGACCAAAACCAGCCTCGATCACATTCAATTGCGGCGCGCTGATCAACGTCGCCAACGCCGTGAGTGCGCCCGTCAGGGCGAAGGCAAATAATTTAATCCGCTGCACCGGCAAGGCTGCCAACCGCGCAGCATGCGGATTACTACCAACCGCATAAATTCGGCGACCGAGCGGCGTCGAACGCATCAACACGCTAAAACCAAGGACGCTGAGCAAAGCTACGAACACCGGCACCGGCACCGGACCGATCGTGCCCGTAGCAAGACTGCGCAACGTATCTGGGAAATTGCCAATGGTTTCACCGGCCATGACCAGATCACCAATTCCAGTAAGTGCGGTGAGCATTCCCAGTGTCGCAATAATCGAAGGCACCCGACCAACCGTTACCAATAATCCATTGATCAATCCGACGGAAGTTCCAAGGCCAAGAACGATCACGCACGAAAGCCATACCGGCAGCGCAGCGTGGTCCGCCGACACCAATTTTCCCAGCACCGCCGCGCACAATCCCATCAGTGCGCCCATCGAAATGTCGATCTCGCCCAGGATCACGACCATGGTCAAGCCACAGGCGACGATGATGCCTGGGGCTGCATTGATAAGAATGTCGCGCGCATTGTTCGCGCTGAAAAAAAGCGGGTTGATGACGCTAACGACGATGACCGTCAGCAGAATCAAAGCAGCAACGCCAGCTTCACGCGTACGCAGGATGGAGGGCATCATGACGACGTTCCGTTGCCTGAAGTGCCTGAAGCCGTGGTGTCTTTCTGCATTCCTTCCATCGGCATAGCCAATGCCAAAATGCGTTCTGGGGTGGCTTCGGCGCGACTGAGTTCGCCGCTGATGCTGCCCTGGCGCATAACCAAAATGCGATGACTCAGGCCGAGCACTTCCGGCAGATCGCTGCTGATGACCAAGGTGGCAATGCCTTCAGAGGCGAGGCGTCGGATGAGGCGATAAATTTCTGCGCGCGCGCCAACGTCGATACCACGCGTCGGTTCGTCGAGGATCAAGACTTTGGGTTTGGCGGCGAGCCATTTGCCGATGACTAATTTCTGCTGATTGCCGCCCGATAAAGTTTTCGCTATCACCGCAGGCGATCCGGCTTTGACCGCCATCGCCTGCATTTGCTCGGTCGCCACCGCGTTTTCAGCGCTGAGCGAACGAAGTCCGCCTTTGGTCAACGATGATAAAACGGCGAGCACTAAATTTTCACCCACGGTCATCGGCAACACCAAGCCCAGATGTTGGCGATCTTCCGGGACCAAGGCGATACCGGCCGCAATCGCAGCGCGGACGTCGCCAAGCCGCAAGGGCACGCCATCGACCGCCACGCTGCCAGCGTCTGGGCGGTCAGCGCCAAAAATGGCGGCGACGACTTCGCTGCGACCGGCGCCTACTAAACCCGCCATGCCGACGATTTCACCAGCGCGCAGTTCAAACGAAATATCGCGGAAACGTGGTGCTCGGGTTAAACCTCGTACCGCCAAACGCACCGCGCCCGGCGTTGGCGGCACGTCGCTGGAATGTTCTTCGACCGCTCGACCAACCATCGAGCGGATCAAATCATGCTTGCTCAGTCCTTTTACATCGCGCGGTTCAATGTGTCCGCCGTCACGGAAAACCGTGATGCGATCAGCCAAGGCGAGGATCTCTTCCAAGCGATGACTGACATACAAAATCGCGACGCCAGCCGCTTTCAAACGACGAATGGCGGCGAATAGCGCCTGACATTCACGCTCAGATAACGACGCGGTTGGCTCATCCAGAATCAGCAAACGACATTCGACCGACAGCGCGCGCGCGATGGCAACCATTTGACGCTGAGCCACCGATAAGTCGCCGAGCGGTCGACCTTCATGCAGCGTTTCGCCTAAACTTTCCAGCAGTCGTTTCGCTTCGGCGCGCATGCGTGGCCGATCCAAAAATAATCCACCCCAACGACGTGGCTCGCGCCCGACGAACAGATTATCGAGTGCATCCAGATGGGCGAAGGCGGTCGACTCTTGATGAATCACCGCGATACCAGCGGCTTCACTGGCGCGCACACTGCCTGGGATAAGTGGCTGACCAGCCATGGTAATCGTGCCGCTGCTAGGCGCGACGACGCCCGACAGCAGATTAATAAACGTCGATTTTCCCGCGCCATTTTCGCCGATTAAGGCGTGAATTTCTCCGGCGTTAAGCGACACACTGATCCCACTCAAGGCCCGCACGGTGCCGTACGATTTACCAAGATCATGCGTGCTTATAAGCGGCATGTCGGACATCACCATGTCATGCTTCTAACAACGGATCGTTGGAGATTAACCGAACGCGCCGGTACCGACGACGCCGCCAGCTTTACGCCGGGCAACGCGGTCTGGAGTGACCTTTTGCGTATAGCCGCTGGCGCGGAACGCTTTCAACGGATTTGGATCCATGCCCTTCGACCGGCGCCAATCGGCCAGCAGCGGACGAATGTCGGTGTTGAACGCATCCTTCAGAATTTCTTCGCACAAAATAATGTCATGCGCGTCGCGCGCCTGTTTCAGCGCGGCACGATCAACCAGCAAAGCTTTGGCGTACGATTCTTGTACCGACACGGCTGACTGAATGATCGACTCAATAGTTGGCTTATGATTCGGGCATTGATCAAACATATAGGCGCAATTCACCGCCGTCTGTTTCACCGTGGGATCGCTGTCTTCTTCCGCCGTAACCAATTCGCAGAAGATCAAGAACAGCTCATACGGATTGATCGAACCAACGGTCAAATCGTCGTCGGCATATTTACGATTGTTGAAGTGGAATCCGCCAAGTCGGCCTTCGTCGAGCAAAATGGCAACAATGTGTTCGATATTGGTGCCTTGAGCGTGGTGCCCGGTATCAACCAACACCTGCGCCTGAGGTCCCAGTTTGCTGCACAGCAACAACGACGAACCCCAGTCCTGCAAGTCAGTATGGTAAAAAGCAGGCTCGAAGAATTTGTATTCGACCAGCATGCGCATGTTGGCAGGCAAAGCCTTGTAGACCTGCTTCAACGAATCCTGCATGCGGTGTTTGCGTTCGCGAAACGACGCCTGCCCAGGATAATTGGTGCCGTCGGCGTACCATAAGCTGATCGCGTTCGAACCAGTCGCCTTGGCGATGTCGACACACTCCACATGATGAGCGATGGCCTTCTGCCGCACTTTTTCATCGGTGTGACAGATCGAACCAAATTGGTAGTCGGGGTCTTGAAAGACGTTGGGGTTTATCGCGCCCACGCCGACGCCGTTGGCCTTGGCCAAATCTTTGATCGCCGACCAATTGTCAGCCTTATCCCACGGAATGTGCAGCGCGACGCGCGGGCAGATGCCAGTGAATTTTTGTACCTGACCGGCGTCAGCAAACTTTTCGTCAATCAACTTCGCCGCCCATGGCTGACGAAAAGTGCCGAAGCGCGTGCCACTGTCAGCGAGTCCCCAAGAGGGGGTCTCAACAGCGAGGTGGTCGAGGCGTTTGATGAGCGTGGTCTTGTCCATGAGCGTGTCCTACGGGATCAAAGGATTAACGAATCGCGCTGATTTCCACAGGCGGGTTGATGCGTGTGACTAGGACGATGGTGACCACCCACAAGCCTCTCTGCGAGCTTGAAGAATGACCGTAGCAGCGCTTGCTCATCAGTAATTGCCGTATTGATCATCGTGGTTCTGATGACGCGCCGACCGTAAGAAATTTCCCACCATCTGGAACCGCTATGTCGCGTAAAACGACCCGTAAAAATACCATCGGCTTCTTCGCGTGGCTGGCGCTGGTCATCATCGCGGCGGCCCTCGGCGGCCTTGCCAACGCCAACGCCGGAAATTTTTACAGCCAACTCGATCAGCCGGAATGGGCTCCACCTGGATGGCTCTTCGGCCCGGTGTGGAGCCTGCTCTATCTGATGATGAGCGTCGCCGCGTGGCTGGTGTGGAAAACCCATGGTTTTCGCGGCGCACGCGTGGCGCTGAGTTTGTTCCTGATCCAACTCGCGCTGAATTCCCTATGGTCATGGCTGTTCTTCGCCTGGCAACTCGGCGCGCTTTCAGTTGCAGAGATCGTCGTTCTGTGGCTAACCATCCTAGCCACGCTCATCAGCTTCTGGCGCCTGCGACCATTGGCCGGCGCACTGCTGATTCCCTACCTCGCGTGGGTGACCTTTGCGACGGTGTTGGCGTATGCGATGTGGGTACGCAATCCCGTTTTACTTGGGTGAGTCCTGGGATCGTCGGCTGCTAGCTGGCGGCGTGTGAAATGATTCGTGTTGGTTAAAATTCGTCGGCAGCCACCGTAGGGAAAAACGAAAAAACCACGGTTTTATCCGTGGTTTTTTATGGTAGCGATAGAAGGAATTGAACCTTCGACCTATGGCTTATGAAGCCACCGCTCTAACCGCTGAGCTATATCGCCGTATGCGAGAGGGCGGCACGGTAGAGTGCTGACTGGCAGTGGCAAGGGTCGGGCGGGGAAGGCCTGGGCAGAGCTCGTATGGTTGACCGACCCGATCAGGGTTAAACGAAAAACCGTCGCGTTACGGGTGGTTGTCGAGCGGGAGCTCAGGCATGGTCGGGGGCGGTTTCGTCGCTGACGGTGACGATCTGGTGGGCTGCTGTTTCAGCAGAAAGATGCTGGTTATCGCCGATAGTCGTGGCCTGGACTGGCTCAGGTGAGGCAGGTTTTTTCGCCAATTCCGCGTCCAGTTGCTGCTGGGTTTGGAAAGCGGCAAAGCTGGCTTCGAGATCGGCGGTCCGGCGGAGGACGGTTTCGACGGCGCAGGCTTCTTCGAGTTCGCGGTGGAAGCGTTGTTCGTCGGTTTCGATGACCACGTCTTCGTCCGGCAGGTCAAGGTCGAGCTCTTGCTGTTCTGGCTGCGCACAGCGCTCGGGTGGATGCCAAGTCATCAGAGGCAGACGGCGGCGGCGTTTTTTTATTTCTTCGAGCGGTTCTGGAGGCAATTCCCCTAGGGTCGGGGCGCGTTCTTGGTCTTCGCGATAGCGCAATAAAACGTCGCCGAATTGTTCGTGCTGAAGGGCTTCGACCAAACGTTGGCGGGCGCATTCGAGGGTTGCCATCAACACGCCAACGCGACCGCTGACGGTGGTTTCTTGGGCGAACATCGCGCTGAGTTTGGCTTCACGCGTGCCCCGCAAAGCATCGACCAAGGCGTTGATTTTTCGTTCCAGCGGAACGTCATCGTTGAGCACCGTGCGTGGGCCAAGACGGCTGAGTGAAATTAGTACCTGTTCCCAGGTTTCGTAGAGCAAACCCACGTTGCAATTTTCCAAATCCAGACCGTCAAGTTCAGCAGGATCGTCGGGAATGAGCTCATGCAGTCGACGGGTGAGACGTTCGTGCTGCGCTTCTTCAAGCCCAGGCAGCAACTGAGTCGCTTCTTTGAAACGACGATAGGCCAAGAGCTGACGAATCAGACCCGAGCGTGGGTCAATGATGTCATCATCTTGATTTTCAACGGTATTTTCCGTTGGCTCATCTGGCGGCACCACCAGCCGACTCTTGAGTTCCAGTAACGTCGCCGCCATTAAAATGAAATCGCCAGCGACATCCAAATCCAGATCCGGTGTCGCCGTTAACATGGCAATGAATTGATCGGCAATCGTCGCCACCGGAATATCAGCGATGTCGACTTCGGTGCGACGAACCAAGAACAACAGCAGATCAAGCGGACCAGAAAAACTGTCGAGGGTGACGTGATAGCCGAGGTCGATCTCAGCAACTGCCGCCGCTCCGTTTTCCGGCACGGTAGCTACCGGTGTTTCCAACGTGGCGTGCGGCGAATCGCTCATGACGGGAGCCTAGATAGCTGGTGTCAGACTCAAGTAGACGCTGCGTTTTCGCGAGTTTTCGTTGTGCTCACAGCCCAGCAAAACCAGAAATCAGCTAAAGAACAACGAATGGAGAAGGCTAACCACAGAGGGCACAGAGGGCACAGAGAAATGCAGTTTGATTTCCCTCTGTGCCCTCTGTGCCCTCTGTAGTACTAAGGTTCAATTTCTCCGTGCTATCCGAAGAAATCGCTACGCGTGTGAAAGGAAAGAATTCAGGGGAAGGGCTAAACCACAGAGGGCACAGAGGGC
>JANMYZ010000596.1:0-7309 GCA_031382605.1 Planctomycetota bacterium
TTCATAAGCATTTGATAAAGCGAAAACGTCGACATCGATGACCTCTGGAGAAATTCCAGCGGCCTTCAGTTGCGTAATGTGGTCTTCGACAAAACCGCGTCGCACGGCGACCAGCAACACTTGCATGTTGTTCGCTTTGGCTTCGTCGCGATCTGGCAACGTCTGACAATCGATGATGACTTCTTCGCTACCGAAGGGGATATATTTGTCCGCTTCGTAGACGATATGTGCTTTTAATTCGTCCGACGGCAAACGCGGAGTTTCGACTTGGCGCACGATCACGGAACGTCCAGAAACGCTGGTGACCGCACGCCGAGGTTTAACGCCAAGTTGTTCAAGGACCTTGCGGATGACCTCCACCGGCTCTTGCGTGCCGATGCGCGCCTGGGCGTAACCCTGCAAAGTGAGGCGTTCGCCACTGGGCTGAAGGGCCACCGCTTTCACGGAGTAAGAACCGACATCGAGCCCGACCACTAATTTGCTGCTGCCGAACATACGTTATCTCCCGTGCGATAGGCGGTTAGTCAGCGGGATGCTAGGCACCACCTGACAGGGCGCAAATGCCAGGACGAGCGATGTGACGAGCGCGCCGCAACTGGGAGAGACACCGGAGGCCGACAGCTCCAAACGACCAGAATCCGCGAGCAAGAATCCGCGGAAATCCGCGAACAAGAGTCAGCGGGACGAATTCCCAGTTGATCAGGTGTTGCTGCCCAACCGGCTGAGGCAAAGCGTCGAAGGTCAATAAAAGCCCTGGTTCACCGATGTTCGCCCTCCCCATGCAAGGACGGACTGCAACGCAGCAATTGCCGCTCGCCGCTCGCCGGGAGGGTTGAGCACCAGCTCGACCATGACTTATTGTTGCCTTTATTGTTGCGCCTGGGGGCGCCGACGTCCTCGTCGGCTTTTGAGGCGATCAACCCAACGATCAACCCAGCCGACGGGGACGTTGGCGCTCCCAGGAAAATTCGACCAGATTTCAGCGATCCAGAGTCAACGGGACGAATTCCCAGTTCATCAGGTGTTGCTGCCCAACCGGTTGGGTCAAGGCGTTGAAGGTCAGGAGAAACCCGAGCTCTCCTTTGCTGCCGCCAGGCATGCCATTCTTGAGATTGACGTTGACGCCACCTTTGCCGGTTAGCGCACTCAGTTTTACCGCTACGGGGGTTGGATCGCCTACCAAAGTGGCATCCAAATGGTCAGTTCCAGTGGGTAAAAGCAGGGTGAATTGAGCGCCTTGCCATTGACGCTCGAGCTCTCCATTTAATGGTGGGCCAAGCGGAACTCGAACGGAAGTGTCGCGTGGTTGCGCCAATAGTTGATTCCAAATTCGACCAAGAGCCTCGCCGCTGAAAGCTGCTTTTGCCGCTGCATCAAGCGGCTGAGAATCGCCCGCAATAAGAGCCGGCACCTGTTTGTTGATCTTCACGACGATCGCTTCGCCACCGCGAACGTCACTGATGTGGCCGGTGGTCGGGTTCATCACCAGCGTCAACACCGCGCCACCAAGCGCGAGCAGATGTCCGATCAGCGGATCGTCAGCGCCGTTTTGCTCACCCTTAATCCCGCTGTCGACCAGCCGTCGCGAACCGGGGCCCTCGTGGGTTGCTTGCACGCGCAAGATGGTGGCTTCAAGCACGGCGCGTTCTGGTGTTGCCTCGACGACGGTCAGCAGAAATTTCCACATGAGTGTTGATTGGTACGTCAACGCATCGCCTGCGCTATTCCAGCTGACGGTCTGCTTGAGGCTATAGGCGTATAGTTGATTGGTGCCGACGATAAATTGATAGCCGCTGACGACGGGCATGGGCGGAGCCGTGGTTGCCGCATCGCCAGACCACGCGCAGACGCTTGCGGACAAGCCGAACAGCACGTTCAAGAAAAGTGATCGGTAGGTCATGTCAGTGATTTCTCCGGACCACGAAGCGTCCCAATGCGCGCAGCGCGTGAGCATGTATTCCGAGCGGGGCGAGTGCATTGATTGCTTCTTGTTCCAGTCGTTCGGCTTCGCGCCGTGCCGCATCAAGGCCATGCACGGCCACGTACGTCAGCTTGCCCTGCGCGGCATCTTTACCGGCGGTCTTGCCCAATGCCGCTGAACTCGCAGTCGCATCCAGCACGTCATCCGCCACCTGAAAAGCCAAGCCGATGGCTTCGCCGTAGGTTCGCAGCGCGTTTCGCACACTGGCATTTGCGCCCGCAGCGATGGCGCCCAATTCACAACTCGCACGAATAAGTGCAGCGGTTTTACCGCGATGAATGCGCTCCAAACGCGCGCGCGTCGCTGGCGAGTTATCGATCGACTGACCTTCAGCATCAAGATCATCTTGCTGACCACCCACGACGCCACGACTGCCAGAGGCTCGCGCCAACACCGTCACCGCTTCGGCGCTGATCGCTGCGGTCGCCTCAAAAGCCAGCGTCTGCAACGCATCACCGGCTAAAATGGCGGTCGCTTCATCAAATGCTTTATGACACGTCGGCCGCCCACGGCGCAGATCGTCATCATCCATCGCGGGCAAATCATCATGGATCAGCGTGTAGGTGTGCAGAACTTCCACCGCTGCCATCGCCGCGCCGATGCTGGCGCTTAGGGGATCGCTTATCGCACCACCAACCGCCCGTGCACTAGCCAAAACCAATGCCGGTCGCAGCCGTTTGCCGCCAGCGAACACGCTGTAGCGCATAGCTTGGTGCAAACGCGCGGGCGCTTCGTCAGCAGGGGGCAACCATTGTTCGAGCGCCACATCGGCCAATCGCACCGCTTCGGCAAGCAAGGCAAGAGCATCATCATCGGGCGTCGCTGGGGCAGCAGTCATGGGCCGCAGGTTCTGGCCCTCGACCAACGCGGCAAGCAGTCATCTGAGATGGTCGACCCCGCACGACCTCCCAGCCAGTATCAAGGCCATAGGAACGCATGCCTCATTGCAGAAAACCTTCGTTACAAAAAAACGGGACAGACCGTGAAGGCCTGTCCCGTTTCATTTTTTGCTAACAAGCCGCGTTGTTTAGCGCTTGGCTGCACCAGCGGTGGCGTAGCAACCTTGATCGGCAATCAGGAGCTTGGCTCCGTTGTCGACATCGGCAGTGGTGACCAACCAGCCAGTGACTTTCTGCCCTGGGTAACGCGTCTGAAGTTTGTCACGCATTTCAACGAAAGCCTCGCCGTCGTCGGCTGAAACTTTGTCGGTGCGGCGTTTGATATCGACGAACCAGACATCTTTGCGGCCGCGAGCGACGACAATGCGACCGGTTCCTTCGATACCAAAATTTTTCACGGGAACGGCTTCAACGCTTTGGAACACCGGCAAACGGGTTTCCATATCACGATCGACGACATCACCTGATAAAGGATGGCCGGCACGCAGGAGGCGAATGATGGCTTCCTCGGTGGCTCGGACGGCAATACGCATGCTGACTCCTTCATATGGTTGTAAGTGAGCGTTCCGACGCGGTTGTCGGCCGTTTTGCGATGGCAAAGAGCCTTGACCCAGGCGCTCAATTTTTGAGCGGCAAACCATAGCAATCGGCGTCAAAACTCAAGGAGAGATTTTAGTTGTCTTCCCCGTCGGCGGCATAGTGGCTTCAACGATTTGTTTTGCGGATGCTGCCATCGCGTTGGTCTGCGCCGGTTGCTGCTGCGTTTTGAGGGCGGCTGATGTCGATGACACCATGCAAGCGGAGCGCCTTTCCACGTCTTTCTTTCCTGCCCGTCTGGGTTACCTGTCTTTCCTCCCTCACAGGTTAACTTTTAGAATGAAGGCATTTATGAAACCAAATATCTCAATGACGTGTCCTGCTATGCTCTCACCTTTCCCCGCATTCGCCGCGCTATTTCTGTTGATGGGAATTTGTGGTGCACCGGCTCAAGCCGCTGAAGAACGCTCATGGCAACCAGAAACCGAGTCTCGACTGAAAGCGATTTACGATCGCGGAGAATTTCGTTCCCAGCGGCTTCAGGTGGAATGGTTGTCCGACAGCTCAGGATATACGGTTCAAGAACGTGATCCCGCATCAGACAAGATGATCAGGGTCGCGTACCACGTTCGTACGGGCGAACGGATCAAACCGAACGCTGACGATAAAAAGAAATTTGAGCGTGGACAAATTCCTTCGCCGGATGGCTCAAAGGTGCTGGAGTTTAGCGAGCAAAATCTGTTCGTGCGCGATTCCGTCAGCGGTCAGCGTGTTCAATTGACGACGCCTTCGGCTGAACGAGACATCTCCTATCACGAGCCGCTGTGGAGCCCCAATGGACAGCGTGTCGTTTTTGTTGAACACGATGCCACCAATGTGCGGCAGCGAGCCGTCTTAGAGACCAATGATCCATCATATCCCAAAGTTCAGCATCGTCGATTTGCGAGAGTCGGGGAAGTGATCGAGAAGCTTCGCGTTGGTGTCGTGGATTCCTCTGGACAGAATCTGAAATGGTTGCCGTTGGAATCAGCCGAAGAGGATTTCTATCTTGGACAAGTCGAATGGGCGGGAAACTCAGAAGAAGTGCTCATCGAAAAATTCAGTCGTTTCCGCAATCAACGTGATTTTATTTTAGCGAAGACCAATGGCGACGTAAAACAGCTCTTTCACGAAGTAAGCGATTCGTGGGTGGAGGCGAGCCAAGAAAAAAATTCCGGTCTGCAGTGGATTCGCGGCGGCAAAGCCTTTGTGGTCGTGAGCGAAAAGGACGGCTGGCGACATGCCCACCTGTGGTCGCGTGAAGGTAAGGAATTGGCGTTACTGACCCCGGGCAAGTACGACATCATTGATCGCGCAGCAATTGATGAAGTCGGTGGCTGGTATTACTTCTACGCCTCTCCGGACAATGCTACCCAGAAGCATCTGTTTCGGGTTCCGCTGGATGGGTCTGGTACGTTAGAGCGCATCACCCCTGCGGACCAGCCAGGCACTCATCAGTACGATTTCTCGCCGGATGCCAAGCTAGCTATTCATACGTATTCTACGCTGGATTCGCCGCCGTTTACTGAGTTGGTCGAGCTATCTGGCCATCGCGTGATTCGCGTGCTGCAAGACAACAGCAAGCTTCGCGAGAAGATGAAGAGCGTCATTACGCACCCAGCGGAATTTCTCCAGCTCACCATTAACGACGGCATTTCGATGGACGCCTGGATGCTCAAGCCAAAAGACTTTGATCCGTCGAAAAAATACCCCGTCTTCATTTACGTCTATGGCGAACCGCATTCGCAGACGGTTTTGAATGAGTGGGGAGCCTCACAGATCGATTTTCACCGGGTTGTCGCAGACCTGGGATACCTCGTGGTGTCGATTGATAACCGTGGCACGCCCGCACCAAAAGGCGCAGCATGGCGACGAGCGAGTTTCGGCAGCCTCGGTCCGCTCTCCACTGAAGAGCAAGAAGCCGGCCTCAAAGAGCTGGGCAGAATGCGCCCCTACGTAGATCTGTCCCGCGTTGGAATTTGGGGCTGGAGCGGTGGCGGATCGAACACCCTCAACGCCATGTTTCGCAAGCCAGATTCGTACCACGTGGGAATTGCCGTGGTGCCCAAGCCGCAGCCGCACCTCTACAATGCTTGGTTCCAAGAAATCTTTATGCGAACCCGTGAAGTGAATCCCGACGGATACAAACAGGCGGCAGCCATTAACTTTGCAGAAGGCCTGAAGGGAAAATTGCTCATCATCACTGGGTCAGGCGAAACCAATACGCATATTCAGATCATCGAAGGATTGGTTGATCGGCTGATCGAACTCGGCAAGCCATTCGATTACATGGTTTATCCGAATCGAGATCACAGTTTACGCGAAGGAAAAGGAACCTTGGTACACGTTAGAATGCTGATTATCCGCTATCTTCTCGCTCACCTTCCTCCTGGACCGCAGGCGCAAAGATAAGGTTTATCGTTCGCCCGTCTTGCTATTGGCTTGCAGCAAAGAGACGGCCTTGTGCGGATCATCACCCCGCCAATTGCTTTGCCAATGTGTGATGGCGGACGAAAGCGGCTTTAGCCTGACCGCTGGCGATGAGTTCTTTCGCCTGATCAAAGCCGACGCTGTCGGACAATACTTTGCGACCGTGCCAGCAGTCGAGTGCGGCGCCGGCATTGGCGCAGACCATATCGAGTAACGGGCCGCGTTCTTCGCCTGACAGCAGGCGGTGAAAAATAGCGGCGTTGGCAATGGCGTCACCGCACGGCAAATGTGCGTGGTCGAGGCCGTGTTGATGAATGCGTTCGATGATCACGTGATGAACATGACCGCCGCTGACATCCCATACGTGAGTTGGTCCCGTGATGCTGACTTCGTCGATCCCAGGGTGCCCACGCACGATCAGCACGCGTTCGGTGCCTAATATTTTCACCGCTTCGGCAACGATGTGAGCGGTACGTTCGTCGGTCACCCCAATGAGTTGTTTGCGTGGACGACACGGATTGGCGAGCGGGCCAGCAAGATTGAAGATCGTGCGTTTCACGCGGCCGGAAGCGATTTTTCGCGCTGGCGCAACGGCGGCGACAGCTGGATGAACGGCTCGGGCAAAAAGAAAACAGACGCCGGTTTCAGCCTGGAGTTTAACTAATTGCGCGACCGGTAATTGGAAAGGAACGCCTAGGGCTTCCAGCAAATCGAAGCTGCCGTTCGGTGTTTTGCTGCCTTTATTTCCATGTTTGACCACCGGGACACCAGCGGCCGCAAGAATAAATGCGGTAGTAGTCGAGACATTAAAGCGTCCAAGACCACTGCCGCCGGTACCGCACAAATCCATGCCGCCTGGGATTGGGACATGAACCGCTTTGGACAACAAGATGTCAACCACCGTCGCAAGTTCACTGCCGGTTTCACCGCGTTCACTCCAGGCAATCAAGATCTCTGCGCCGTGCTCCGGAGTGACGCTGCCATCCATCAGATGATGCAAAACTACCTGGGTTTGTTCGGGAGTCATGCCAGCCGTCGATCGAGCCAAGGCAACCAGGGGAAGGTGATCAATGCTCATGATGTCCACGCTAGAGAGGTGATGCGAATCGCCAAGGAACTCATTCCAACGAAGTGCGCTCGGCGCACCAATCACTGCCTTCGCGGCTTTCGCCAATAGCGCCAATAGCGCGGCTTTCTCCGACATCGCCGATTATGCCCGCGTCAAAGTCCGGAAAATCAACGAACCGCTGATGCGACGCTCGCTTTCATGCCATGCGTTCTCATCAAACGCCGGGAAAAACGCATCGCCCGTTACGTCTCGATCGATCACCGTCAGATACATGGTGGTGATCTGCGGCAGCGCCAAAGTATACAATTCGCCGCCACCAATCAGGAACGGATTCGGATCAGTGACGCGAGCCGC
>JANMYZ010000607.1:0-4363 GCA_031382605.1 Planctomycetota bacterium
CATCACCTGATTCCACGTCATCACCAGCGGCACCAGCTTGGCTTTCGGATCGACCAGTTGGAGCGAGGGACTGATCGCGAAGCAACCCAGCACATCGGCATTCATCGCTGCGGCTTCTAGGGCCAGCATGCCGCCCGCAGAAAAGCCGCCAACAATCACGCGTTGGCAGGTGGCTTTTAACACGGTGACTGCGCGTAAATAGCAGCGCAGCCAATCTTCTGCGGTGGCGTTGGCGAGTTGTTCTGGCGCGGTCCCGTGACCCGTCAGACGTGGAACATAAACGGTGTGACCAAGGCGGTGAAGGTGTTCGGCCAAGAGCCGAACTTCGATCGGCGCGGCGAGGTAGCCATGGCAGAGCACGATGCCGATGCGGTCGTTGGCGCGATGCAGAATAAACGGTGTGCCGATGGCCTCATCTTTGAGGTGCGGTGACGCGGCGACGGCACGACGTTCGGCAATGAATTCCTCGCGTTCTTCGCGCTGTAACAACCCGGCCAATTCACGTCGACGAACGGTGCGCGGCATGGTCATCGCGTTGCTGATCAAGCGCATCGCTTTACGCATCGGTTCCAATTCGTTAGCAATCACTGCGATGGTGTTCTTCAGGCGAATATCGTGAAAGGAATGTTGATGTTCCAATGCGGTGCGATTGATGTGGTATTCACCGTCTTTGAGGTGAGCAATACCTTCGACTTCGGCCAAGCCCTGCACGCTGGTCAGCGGTTGGTAAGGTAAGCCGCAAATCACATCAATCAGATCACGGCTGATACTAGGATGGCTGCGACGTTTTCCGCCCGATTGGATGTGACGAGCAGCGAGGTAAAGCGATTGATGGAAATCTTCAGCGTCCACGGTGTCAGTCGGCAAGGTCTTCAGGCCAGCGCAGAATAAGTGGTCGAAATTAATCGTCAGCCGGGTGTAGACCTCGTGCATCATCCGTCGGGTGACGCGGTTCTTCAGTGCGCCCATGATTTTGTTGGCGCGCCGCAGTTGATCGATGAATGGCAAGGGCTGTTGCAGCGTTGGCATCAGCAAGCGCAGGTAATGATCCATCGCCAGTGGTTTGCCGAAGTACACGCTGATGTCGGTTTCAGAAAACAGCAAGCTGCCTTCCATCAGCAACTCTTCTTCGAGCACGCTGGGCATTTGGCGAAACATCCAGCGCGCCAAGCGTGCGACGATATTGCGCCCAGGGCGAATCGGGTAGTAGGAAATGTTGACGGGGATGATCTGTAAATCAGGAACGTCGATGTCAGTCGGTCCGTTCAGGTGATAACGGTTTTGATAACGCTCTATTAATTCGTTGTCGCCTTGAGCGCACGCTTGGCGGTAGAGTTGCTTATAAATCATCGCCTTCAGCGCCATGATGGCGGCGCCGGAATGCGGCATGCCAACCCGATCTGGGGCATCAAGTGCGTACTGACCTTTCGACCAGATCTTTTTATTCTTCACCATCGAGCCTTCAGGATAGATCAGCCAATCATTTCGGCCGGTCATCAGATCTTCGATCATGGTATGCTTGACTACGGGATCGCCCGTAGGACGCGCGCCGATTGAGCGCAGGAAATCTCCGAAACGACCGCGAAAGAGCTTATGAAACGCCAGTGAATGGACGTTTCTGCCTAAGTGGCCATCGATGATGTACGGCAGAATAAACGTTTCAAAACGAGTGAAATGATTGGCGACGAACAGCACTGGTCCTGGCGCGACATTGGAAACGCCTTCGACGCGGATGGTACTGCGCATCATCGCTTCGATTAGCCGCAGCGTCACGCCCGTGGCCTTGCGCGCCATGCGGGTGTAGCGCGTCGACTTTTCTTGTTTTCCACCCAGCGTTTGATGCAGGTCGGTGCCGAATCCCGGCCCGGCGTTTTCAAGCGCCGGGGGATCGGGATACGCGCTGAAGGTGGTTAGGCGTTCTTGCCGATCCATTGAACACCGCCCTCCAGCCAGCGCATATCGCCGACCAAGACTGCTTTACCGACAGAATTCATCATAGCGTCATCGTTGCTCGCCAGTGATCTGAAGTGGCCTTCGATGCGTCGCGTGGCGTCGCGGCAGAAAAGATCGGCCAGCGTTTCGGCGCTCTTATCGCCTCCGCGCTTCACCAGCGAATGGGCATAGCTGCACGTCGCTGCCATAGCGAAGAGTTCCGTGCCGATATCCATTAAGCGACCAAGCAGGATTTGTTTCCGCTCCAGTTTGTCACGGTACATGCCCATGTAGTGAAACGTGGTGCGAGCCAAACGGTGGGAACAGGCATGAACGTATTGGTAGTGTCCGGCGAGCGAGTTCATCTCGTTGTGCGCCGACCACAGGCTAGAGTTTACCCACTGTTTGAGATACCAGCCGCTATAGAACGACGCGAGCTTCACTCCCGCTTTCATCTTGGTGCCAATGGGTGTGTGGGCTTTCAGGATATCCGACGCTAGGTTCAGGTGGGGATCCATGGCCTCACGAGCGAGGAACAATTTCATGATTTCTGAAGTGCCCTCAATAATCAGATTGATGCGCATATCGCGCATCATGCGTTCGACCGGGAACGGCTCTTCGCCACGCGCTTTCAGTGACGAGGCTTTTTCATAGCCGCGTCCGCCGCGCATCTGCATGGTCATATCAACGATTTTCCAGCCCATTTCCGAGCAGAACAGTTTCGCCATCGCCGCTTCGATACGAATATCTTGGTCGGCTTTATTCGCCCAGTGACTGGTCAGCCACGTGATGGCTTCCATCGCCAGCGTGGTGCTGGCGATGAATGCAAGTTTGTGGCGGCCTTGTTCATGTGCGCCGATTGGCAAGCCCCACTGCACACGTTCAGCGCCCCAGCGGCGGCAGAACGACAGACATTGTTTTGCCACGCCGGTACAGGCAGCCGGCAAAGTTAAGCGTCCCGTATTCAGCGTGGTCAGCGCCAGTTTCAGGCCTTTTCCTTCACCCCACAGGACGTTCTCTACCGGGACTTTGACATCATGAAAGCGCATCAAGCCGTTCTGAATCGCGCGGATGCCCATGAAGTCGCAACGATGCGCGACTTCAATGCCGGGGGATTTTCCTTCGACTATCAGTGCGGTGATTTGGGTGCGTTCACGACCATTGACGATTTTCGGTGCGGTCTTTGCCATCACCACCAACAGATCCGCAATCGGCCCATTGGTACACCACAGCTTTTCGCCGTTGATCAAATAATGTTTTCCATCCGGCGTCAGCGTCGCGGTGGTGGTCATCTTTGACGGATCCGAACCGACGCTGGGTTCAGTCAGTGCGAAAGCCGAAATGCTGTGTCTGCTGAAACGCGGGAAGAACATTTTCTTTTGCGCTTCGGTACCGAAAAGCTTCAGCGGCTGCGGAACGCCGATCGATTGGTGCGCCGATATCAGCACCGCCGTTGAAGCGCAGTACGATGAAATGCGCATCATCACGCGATTATAATTCACCTGCGTTAGGCCAAGGCCGCCGTATTCCTTCGGTACCTTCATGGCAAAGACGCCCATTTTGAAGAGTTCGTCGATGATCTCTTCGGGAATGGTGCGGCTGGCATCGACCTCTTCGGCATCGAGGTTCTTCTCAAGATAATTGCCGACTTTATCGCAGAGCTCATCGCCAATGTGCTGATCTTCCGCCGTTTGATGCGGGAATTCGGCCAGCATCGACGGATCGAACGTGCCCATGAATAACTGTTGAGCAAAACCGGGAAGCGTCGGCTTCGCCTCGCGTGCGCCTTCGGCGACCTCCATCGCCGCGCGCTTGTCCGCCGACATCTTGGAGGTGTCGAGAACCATCTCGTCCTCGCCGGAATTTGGCGGTGCAGTTTGAGGATGTTGGGGTTTCAGATCGTTAGTCATGACCGGTCTCCTCGATATTCAGGTGGCAAAAGGGTGATTATTGCGGGCAAGTTCGCTGACCAGCGCACAAGGCACAAAGCGCTTACCGCAGCGGTCGCTCAAGGCATTCAGTCGATCAGCGACCGTACGCGTGCCAAGTTGATTGGCGTAGTGCAGGAGCCCGCCGCGTTGTGGCGGAAAGCCGGTGCCCATGACCATCGCGAGGTCCAGCGAAGCGGCTTTGTCGACGATTTTTTCTTCCAGACAGCGAGCCGCTTCGTTGACCATGATCAACAAACAGCGATCGCGGATTTCATCCGCATCGACCACGCGGGTTACGGGATGGCGCGAGCGCAGCGCTGACATGAGTTCGCCATTTGCCTCAGTTTTTACGCCTTTGGCGTCGTGCAGAAAGAATCCCTTGCCGCCTTTGGTGCCGAGCAGATGGAGTTCTTCGTACACCACGCGTAGGGTATCGGCGACTTCCATGCGCTCGCCATAACCGTGGGCAAGAATCTTCGCGACCTTGTAACCCACATCGA
>JANMYZ010000670.1:0-8238 GCA_031382605.1 Planctomycetota bacterium
AAGGAGTTCCCATGCGCCGATTCTCTCTGATGTCCCTGTGCCTGTTTATCATTGCTTGTGGCACGAATGAACGCGCCACGCCGCAACCGCCAGCGTCGTGGATCATCCCAGCGGGCCCTGGGGAATGGGCGATTGTCGCTCAGGAATTACCGCTCGAAACCATCACCCAGGCACGCCTCGTTCTGCCCTACGGCCCGGCCAGTGCAGGGCGTTCGCTCAAGCTCGATAGCGATCACACGAACGCGAAAGACGTCGTGCGATATCAGGTAGTCTTCAAGCCCGATCCCTTGGCGGCAGGCGATCGTCTGGGGCTCGAATTGATTGCTTTTCAAGTGGTCCACGCCGATGGCTCAATCACCGAACAACCGGCCCACGGCCATGTCATCGACAACAGTGACAACCAAACTGGCTTCCGCGCGGCGCTCTCTATCGCCAACCAAAAACAGCTGGCCGTCCCGGCGCACGCAACCGCCACGGTCATCTTTGATCAGCCGGTGACCGTCCGCACACGTTAGAAGCGTTTAGCCTAAAAACGCAGTAGGTATTCAAACTTCCACCGCTAAGGCGCAAAGACGCCATTGCCCGCTGGGGCACTTAGAAAAGCAAAGGTTTGAATCAAAATCTAGGTGATCAGTGGCTTCACCAAACGAGTGACTCTTGTTTTTGCTGTAAGTCCTCTGCGCTCTTGGCGGCTTAGCGGTAAAATTGTTCTCTACTGCGTTTTCTAGGCTCAGCGAAAGTGGACGTTGGCCGTTGAACTGGCGCGGTCGCGAATAGTTGGGAGGGCTGGTGGCAAGCACACACTTCTCTATGCATCTTTATTTCGCTATAGTCCTGAAGGTTTCGTATGGGACGCTCTGACGTAAACATAAAATCGCCCATCGATGTCGCGCTGAACCGCTGATTTGAAGCTACAGAACGCCTTATTCATTAACATCGTCTCTGCTGATGGACTAAATTTTTCGCCTTCGGCACCGCGTCATTTGCTTCCTGACTCGTTGCTGACCTGACTCACTTACTGAGAGGTTCCCATGACATTCTTCTTTCGCCTCATTGCTGCCGTACTGCTCGCTACATTGGCGCGCTTGAGTCCAGCTGCTATTTCCGACGTCAACTTTACAGAAACCATCTTCGGTGGCGATGTTGGTGATCGCGTCACGGGACTTGCCTGGGCACCGGACAACACCCATCGATTGTTCGTTACCTGCCAATTTGGACAAGTCCGCATCACCCAGAATGGATCCTTACTGGCCGCGCCTTTCGTCACCTTCACTCCCCACACCAATAGCGAATGCGGGGTGATCGGCCTGTGCTTCGATCCCGACTTCGCCACCAACCACTACGTCTATTTCTTCGTCACCGTCTCCAGCAGTGAACAGCGCATCATCCGTCTAGATGCCAGCGGTAACACCGACACCTATGCGCCAGTCAGCGACGATCTGGTCAGCGGACTCCCGACGGCGGGCAACAATCACGACGGCGGCGGCCTTGGCTTTGGGCGCGATGGAAAACTATACTGGTCAATTGGTGATTTGGGCAACGGCACCGGCGTTGATGGCAACCTGAGCTCGTTAGCTGCTAAAGTCGGACGCGCCAACCGCGACGGCACGCCGTGCAGCGACAATCCTTTTTACGACGGTGCCGGTCCCAACAATGACTATATTTGGGCGCGCGGACTGCGGAATCCGTTTACTCTGAGCTTTCAGCCTGCTACCGGTCGCCTGTGGGTAAATGTGGTGGGCGATAGTTGGGAACAGACCTTCATCGTCGGCGCGGGAGACCACATCGGCTATAACGATTTTGAGATCAATCAGCCGACGCCGTCGGGAGGCAATAATTATATTCGCTCGGTGCTGGCTTATCCGACCAGCGCCAGCGGCACTGTGACCATCACTGATGCCGCCCGTGCGAGCAACGTGGTTACCTGCACCACCAGCGGAAATCACAACCTGAGAAAAGGCGGGCGAATCACCATCGCAGCCTTCGCTGGAGGTGACAGCAGCCTGAACGGCAGCGTGGTGGTAAGCGAAGTCGTATCGGCAACTCAGTTCCGCTACGCTCAGACGGCTGCCAATTTAACCGCAACCGGCGATGGCAGTGTGACGCCGTATGATTTTGGCAATTCCATAACCGGCGGGACATTTTGGGACAGTTCCGCAGTACCGGACGCTTATCGTGGAGACTTCTTTTTTAGCGATTACGGTTCCAGCCAACTTGGGCGAGCGGAGCTCGACGCGAGCGGTGATATCAGCGCGGTGCACGCGTTCGCCAGCGGTTCTGGCAGCGCTACGGATATGGCCATCGGGCCGGATGGCGCGCTCTACTACGGTAGCTTCGGCGGAATCGTTCATCGCGTCATTTTCATCACCTCGACCCCAGCGCTCATCGTGACGCCAGTCAATTTGGCGATGAACGAAGGTGGCCAGGCCGTCATTGCCGTGTGCTTAGCAACCGCACCAGCAAGCAACGTGACGGTCGCCGTCGCGCGCACATCTGGCGACGCTGATGTCACCGTAAGCGCTGGAGCAACCCTCACTTTTACGGCGGCGAACTTTGCCACTCCGCAGTACGTCACTATTGCTGCGGCCAACGATGCCGATGCCACGAATGATAGCGCAACGATACGCGTCAGTTCCGCCGGTATGACGAATGTCGATGTCGCCGTGCAGGTCGACGATACGTCGCAAGACCTCGTGCTGTCGACCACCACTTTGACGATGAATGAAGGCGCCAGCGGTACTTTCGCTGTGCAGTTGCTCAGCCAACCAACCACACCGGTAACCGTGACCATTGCGCGCACCGCCGGCAGTACCGACATCAGCACGACTGCCACCACACTGAGCTTCACTTCGTTGAGCTGGAACACTCCGCAGACGATCACCGTCAACGCGGCGAGCGATACCGATGCCATCAACGACACCGCCACCATTTCATTAACCGCGACCGGATTAACCACCCGCACGGTGGCAATCACGGCAACCGACACCACCTCTGGCGCACCTACGATTACCTCGACCGCTGACACCACCGCCGTGGTTGCGGCGGCGTATACCTATGATGTCGATGCGAGCGGAACTCCAGCGCCGACGTTTTCCTTCACGGTGAATCCCGCAGGCATGACGATCAATGGAACGTCCGGTGTCATCAGTTGGACGCCGAGCGCCGTCGGTACCGCCAACGTCACGGTACAGGCAGCCAATGGCATCACGCCGAACGCAACGCAGTCGTTCGTCATCACCATCGCCGCCGACCAACCACCCACAGCGACGCTCACCGCACCGCTCGCTGGCGCGACGGTTTCTGGAGCAACCGCAGAATTCTATGGCAACGGCGTCGACGATGTGAACTGCGTGCGCGCGGAATTTTTTGTCGACGGCGTCTTGATCCACAACGACATCAATTCCGGCAATCATTTCCACGCGGGTGGCGCGCATCAGCTATGGAACACCACCACGCTCACCGATGGCTCACACCTGCTGCGCATGCGGGTATTCGATACCGCCGGATTCCATGGTGATGCGGAGGTAACGGTCACCGTCACCAACAGCGGTGCAGGTGGCGGCGGTGCCTCATCAGGCAGTTCCAACGGAAACTGTGGTCTGGGCGCGGCGTTCGCTAGCCTGCTGCTGGCTTTGGCCTTTGGTTTTCGCCGCCTACGCGAGTGTCGTGATTTTTAAGGAATGACGACGCCCCGGCATTCACCGAGACCGATGCGCACATAACCACCGCGTTGGGCAAAACCACGCAGCGTAATTTCATCGCCGTCTTCCAAAAACGTACGGCGTTCACCGCTTGGTAAATCGATTGGCTTGCTGCCGCGCCAGCTGAGTTCCATCAGCGAGCCCCACGATTCTTTTGCTTCACCGGAAATGGTTCCGCTGCCGAGTAAGTCACCTGGCCGAAGGTTACAGCCATTACTGGCATGATGCGTCAACATCTGCGCTGTGGTCCAATACAGATCACGCATGTTACCTTGGCTGAGCCGCAGCGCCGGTACATTGTTGGCCCGCATCGCTGCGGAAGTGAGATACACTTCGACGGTCACATCAATACCGCCATGCAACTGATCTGCGCTAGAATGCAGATAATCCAGTGGCTGAGGATCACTTGCTGGCCGTTGATAAGCCGGTGAACGAAACGGTGCCAAGGCTTCACGAGTCACAATCCATGGTGAGATACTGGTGGAAAAATTCTTCGACAAGAAAGGTCCGAGCGGTTGGTATTCCCAGCCCTGCACATCGCGCGCCGACCAATCGCTGAGCAGACACACGCCAAAGAAATAGTCCTCCGCTTGTTCGATCGGAATGCTGGTGCCCAACGCATTTCCTTGCGCAACAAACGCGCCGATTTCAACTTCGTAATCTAAGCGCGCACTTGCCGCAAAGGTCGGCGCAGCGTTCGGATCATTGCGCGTCTGACCATGTGGGCGACGAATGGGCGTGCCGCTCACCACCACGGATGACGACCGCCCATGATACGCAATCGGGATGTATTTGTAATTCGGCAACAATGGGTTTTCTGGCCGCAGCATGGTGCCGATGTTCGTCGCATGATGAATGGAAGCGTAAAAATCCGTGTAATCACCGATCACCGCTGGCAATAATGAGCGCACTTGGTTCACCGCGACCAGATGCGGTTCGACCACGGCGCGTTCGTTGCTTCCGTGACGAAGCAGAGCGCTAAGGCGCTGACGTAACGCTTGTCGTTGCGACGACGCCAACGCCATCAAGCGATTGAGCGATGAACCTGCGCAGGCTTGACCGATCAGATTTGCTGCGGCCAACGCCGTCAGGTCAAGCACCTGATCGCCGATGCGCACGCCACAGCGCGGTTCCTGTCCATCACGTTGAAACACTCCCAAGGGCAAATTCTGGATTGGAAAATCGGTCTGCGGTTGATTGGCGGAATCAACCCAACTACGTAAAGCGGGTGCATGAGTTTCGTCGATAACGATCATGATAATTTTCCTTTAACGTCAGCCGAATTGAGTAAGCCCAACTCCGTCAATTCAGTGATTGGCTCAGTGAATGAACACGAACCAAACGAACGAATGAAATCGCTGCGACAACCGACAAGCGCGGCGTTGTCCAAACGCTGGCCGCGCCATGCGACGCCATTCGCATCAAAATGAAAACCATCCGTAGCGGTTTCTTCAAGGATGGGCACGACGCGCTCAGCGCTCCAGCCATGCCAGAGAAAAGCGGCGGCGACGAAGACATTCATAAATCCATGCATGATTCCGCTCGCGCTGCCTGGCTCATACGTAAACGCAGCGACCCGACGCAGCGGATGATGTAAGCCCGCCGTGGCCTTAAACGGCATGCGTGCTTTGGCACAAACCTCCATAAATCCAGCGAGTTCCTGACACGCAGGGAAACCTTCCGCCGTGAGGCCGCCGGTACGAACTTTCGCACAGACCTGAGTGGCGGCACCCTGAGCAGCGGCGAGAAGCGGCACTAAGGTTGCTGCCACCGCGAGAGGTATTTCTACATAGGTCATCATCGTCGCTGGAACGCCGATCAGTGCGGCGCGCAATTCTTCAGCGCTAGTCGCTTTCACCTCGATCATGTCGATGACCGCCACCTCGCGCTGACGCTCATTGAAGGCCAAGCAGTCGGATAATTCAGCTGACGAATTGACCAGTGCGCTGATGCGCCAGCGATGCGAAGCATTCCATATTCCTGTTGCCGCCGATTCCAGTTCCGCAAGCCGCTTTGCCGGCAGCACAAATCTTCCGAGCGCCCAGGCATCTGGGCTTTTCACATACTGAGAATGCTGACGCGCGGCCTCTGACATCGACAGACCTGCCGGTGGAAATAATCCGGCGTAATCAATCGCCGAGGCGAATAAGGAGCGCAGCGCGTGGCTCATTTTCCGTTACCTTCCAACCAAGAACGATAATACAGCGGATCTTCCAGCGCCGTCGCCTGTCGCGCCACTCGCAAAGGGCGGAATGTGTCGACCATCACCGCATATTCATCCGTGCGCGTCTTACCGATGGATGCTTCTGTGCGCCCAGGCTGAGGTCCATGCGCCAGACCATCTGGATGAAGCGTGATGGATCCGCTGCTGATGCCTTTGCGACTCATGAATTCACCTTCGACATAGAACAACACTTCATCCGAGCGCACGTTCAGATGATGATAAGGCGCAGGAATCGCGAGAGGATCAAAGTCATACAAGCGCGGACAAAATGAGCAGATCACAAAACCATCGCTCTCGAAGGTTTGATGCACCGTCGGCGGCAGGTGCAAACGACCGACCCGAGGTTCGAAGTCGCGAATGTTGAAAGCCCACGGATAATAATAGCCGTCCCAGCCAATCACGTCTAACGGATGATGATCGGTCATGACTTCGAACAAGCGTTCGTCTTGCTTAACGACTAAGCGAAATTCACCGATCTGATCATGACTGTTCAGCGATTCTGGTCGGCGCATATCACGTTCGCAAAACGGCGCGATCTCCGTCAATTGTCCAAATGCATTACGATAATGCTTCGGTGTACGAATGCTGCCGCCACTTTCGATGACCAGAAAACGAGTGCTAGCGGAGGTGAAGCGATAGCGGTGCAAAATGCCACGCGGAATGACCACGTAATCGCCTTTGCGATACGGCAATTCCCCCATCAACGATTCGAGCACGCCCTCGCCCTCAACGACAAAAATGACCTCGTCGGCTTGACCATTGCGATAAAAAAAATCATCAGCCTTGGTGGCATGCACATACGAAATCGCAACGTCATCATTAAACAGCAACGGCACACGATCAGCGATCGCACTAGCAACACTCGGCAACGGCGCGGTCTGAAAATGTCGCGGCGCAAACACGCGCTGCGGATCACGCTCGCGCGTCAGATCTTTTATCTGAGTGATCGAAACCATCGGCGTCGGACGGCGACGATGATAGAGCAGTGAAGACAGCCCAGAAAAACCCTCATTACCGATGAGTTGTTCAGGAAACAGCGCCCCTGCTTCGGCGAAAACCATATGACGTTTGGGCGGAATCCGCCCGAGCCGGTGGTAGATAGGCATAGTTCGTCTGTATCTGATATGCCGCCACATATTCAATGCTCTTCCCTTGGCTGAGCTTGGCCGAGGCCATCGCCCGCAAGCACACAGGTAGCCATTGCGCGACGGCGGAGATGACGAGTGATGAACGCTGGCCTTGGGGTAAGCCGCAATCCTCGTTCACTCCATTGCGCCAACATTCTTGCCGAGTACGTACCTTAAAATATTCCGGGCGCGCGGTAGGCTATCGCGAGACTATTGAAATACGCAAACCAAAGAAATGGTGATGAACAATACCTCTGCTCTAAAATCTGGTGCGCTGCATGAAGTCGTGATCGTCGCCGTCGCCCGCACGCCATTCGGTGCATTCCAGGGAACGTTATCGTCTCTTCCAGCGACGCGCTTGGGATCGATCGCTATCGCGGCGGCACTTCAGCGCGCGGGCATCGCCGGACAGTTCGTTTCGGAAGTGATCATGGGCAACGTGCTGGCGGCAGGCGCGGGCCAAGCACCGGCTCGCCAGGCATCCATCGGTGCGGGCATTCCAGATTCCGTACCAACGCTGACGATAAATAAAGTCTGCGGTAGCGGCATGAAAGCGCTCATGCTTGGTGCGCAAGCCATTCGCCTTGGCGACAGTGATATCGTCGTCGCGGGCGGCATGGAGAGCATGAGTCAGGCTCCGTATTTAATTCCCAACGCGCGCAGCGGATTGCGCATGGGGCATCAGCAGTTGGTCGATTCGATGGTCCACGACGGTCTATGGGATCCGTATGGTCAGCAACACATGGGCAGTTGTGCTGAACGCTGCGCCAAGGAGCGCGGTTTCAGTCGTCAGCAACAAGACGACTATGCCATCCGCAGTTTCCGTCGTGCACAGGCCGCACAGAAGGCTGGTAAATTCAGTGAAATCACTCCGGTCACCATCGCTGGGCGCAAGGGTGAAGCGACGATTATCAGTGAAGATGAAAGTCCTGAGAAAGCTCAGTTTGAGAAAATCCCAACGTTGAAACCTGCGTTCGATCCCAACGGAACCATCACCGCAGCGAATGCTTCGTCAGTTAACGATGGCGCTGTTGCGATCGTGTTAATGTCACTTGAGCGCGCCAAACAACTCGGCGTCAAACCGCTGGCGCGCCTGGTTTCATCGGCGGTTCATGCCCAGGAACCCGTATGGTTTACCACCGCTCCGATCGAAGCGATGCGACGAGCGTTGAATTTGTCCGCATGG
>JANMYZ010000696.1:0-3398 GCA_031382605.1 Planctomycetota bacterium
GAATGTACAATCGCCACGCCAAGCGGATTTGGCCGCCGATGCACGTTCACTGCTGGAGGTCGTTTGTCGTCACGGAAACTGCTCGCGCTGGCATCTCAGAAGAAGTCCGCATGCGCTTGGTTGGACACGTCACGCGGACGGTGCACCAGGGCTACAACGCCGTCGACATCAGCCGCCTCAAGGAGGCGGTCGATGCGATCCCATGAAAGTCGGCTTGGCAGTTATCCTCGCGAAAGCGGGGGGTGGCTGCTGAGCTTTTTTCTTACCACGAACGGGGAGTCGTGACGGGACGTTGGGGAGACTATGGGGAGAAAAGAACCCATCCTGTAAAGTCAATTACAGCAGGGGCTTATGGTGGAGGCGCCGGGAATCGAACCCGGGTCCGGCTTTGTTCGTACGACGCGTCTACGTGTGTAGGCAGCAATTTTGTTCTCATCTACGAGCAAGGCCACTGCCAGCCCGACTCATAGACCAGCCCGATATCTCTCGCCGAGGGTAACCGGACAACTCCCTCAGCTAGCCGATGATTATTAGGGAGACCATCGCCAGCATCGGCAATGGGATGATCTCGTCCCTCTGTCTAATTTATTGCTAAATTAGGCAGCGAGAGCGTACTCGACGTGATCGTCGGCACTTAGTTTTTTGCGGGTTATTTACGTGGCCTCCCGCACCACGACACGCGGCAATCGCCGGTGCAAAACCGTCGATACCTGTTCGCCCCCATGTTTCGATTGTCAACGTTAGCGAGTGTCGGAACAGGGATCGCAGAGGGAAGCGGTGAAATTCTTGGCTTGCTACAGTGAGCAAATGCTGAGCGGCGACTCGGCGACTCGGCGACCGGTGAGAGCGTTATTGGTCGATTGGGTTCTGCGCCATCGCGACGATAAAGTCGTAGTGATGCTGCTCGACCGGCTGAACTGACAGCCGCGAGCGTTGAAACAGCAGCATGTCTGAGATTTCTGGAACGGCGCGTAGTGCTTCGAGCGCCAATACGCGGGGGAAGGTGCTGATGTAGCGAACATCGACCATGTGCCAGCGCGGCTTTTCTGGGGTGCTGGCGGAGTCGAAATATTTTGAGTTCGAATCCCAGCTGGTGTGATCGGGATAAGCGCTACGAGCGATTTCAGCGAGGCCGGCGACACCGCTCGGTTTGGCATTGGAGTGATAGAAGAGCACGCGATCGCCAACCGCCATTGAGCGCATGAAATTCCGCGCTTGGTAATTGCGCACGCCATCCCATGGAGCAACACGCTGCTTTTTCAAAGTGGCGATGCCGAATGCATCCGGCTCTGATTTCATCAGCCAATAGTTCATGCGCGGATTCTTATCATCATCGCGCCTGCTGTTGTCGTGATCATGGTGCATCCAACGCCGCGAGCAGTTCGGCAAAATCGGTAACGAACCAATCCGCACCGGCTTTCACTTTTTCTCGCACGACGATTCCACCATAGCCGATGAAGCCATCGGCTGGCGGACGCGCTTCAAGATCGGTCGCGCCATCGCCGACCATAATCAGTGGCGAGTAACCAAAACGTTTTTTCAAATCACAGATGGCCGTGCCTTTGCCGCCGCTGCGACTGGTGAAGGCCGTATCATCAAAACCGGCATAATCACCGTTGGCGGTGAAGCGGAGGACATTCGCCATCACGCGATGATCTGGCAGTCCCAGTTGTTTGGCGAGCGGGGCAATCATCACGGTAAAGCCACCGCTAATGAGATAGACATGCGTGCCGCGTTTTTCTAAGCCTGCGATAAGATGAGCGATCCCAGGGGTCAGCTGCGGCGGATGCGCCTGCAAACAATCGGCGGTCAATTGCTGTGAAGGACGAATCAGATTCAGGCGTGCGGTCAGCGCATCTTGAAACAACACTGTTCCACCCATGGCATTGCGAGTGAGTTCCGCAACTTGTTCACCAACACCGGCGTGCGCCGCCAGCACATCAATGCCTTCGTCTGGGCTGACGGTGGAATCAACGTCGAAACAAACGGCTTGGGCGTTGGCCCATAGAGAACGAATCGTGGCAGAGAGCATAGAATCCGTGATCGATGCGCGGCGCTGGGTACGCCGCTGGGTACGCCGCTTAGTGCGTCAAATACCGCAGAATCCGCGCTAATTCCGCTTTCAAATCCTGCCGCGTCACGATCAGGTCAAGCTGGCCGTGATCGAAAAGAAATTCGCTAGTCTGGAAACCTTCTGGCAATTCTTGCTTGATGGTTTCTTTGATCACGCGCGGACCGGTAAAGCCGATCAAGGCTTTGGGTTCAGCCATGATGACGTCGCCTAAGCTGGCGTAGCTGGCCATAACACCTGCCATGGTTGGATTGGTCAGCACCGAAATATACGGCAACTTTGCTAACGCATGACGACCGAGCGCGGCGCTGGTTTTGGCCATTTGCATCAGCGACAGCGCGCCTTCTTGCATGCGTGCGCCGCCAGAGGTTGAAATAATAATCACCGGCTGTTTGGCCGCCGTCGAACGTTCGATCATGCGCGTCAGTTTTTCACCGACCACCGATCCCATCGAGCCACCGTTAAAGCTAAAATCCATCACGCCCATACCGACACCGATGCCCGCAAGTTTTCCGCTGCCGCAAATCACCGCGTCTTTGAGTCCGGTTTTTGCCATCTGCTGCACGATGCGATCGAGATACGGTTTGCTGTCGACAAATTTGAGCGGATCGCCGGAGGTCATGCCGTAGTCGAACTCGGTCCACGTGCCGTCATCGATCAGGTTTTGAATGCGCCGCACGCCGGGCATCGGAAAGTGATGATTGCATTCGGGGCAGGTATCGAGGCGTTCCTCGACCAGGCGTTTGAACACCGTCTTGTCACACCCTGGGCACTTCACCCACAGGCCGTCAGGAATCTTTTTCGCTTCATGACCTGGCGCACCGCGCCGCAAACGTTCAAGCACCATGCGGTTCTCCGACGTGTGATGCTAAGGGGCTGACGCACGGCGCAAATGCCACCTGTCTGGCACCCTCAGTCGGACGGCCCCCTCATCTTCACCGCCAAGACGCCAAGAACGCCAAGGGAAGTCGAGAAGAAGAGCCGAATGGATCTCGCGCGGAGAAGAACACCGAGGCAGTCACCAAGCGGGCCAAGCGGGTAAATACTCGATGTTGCGATTTCTCGGATATTCTCCACACCCCCGCGCTTCCGCGTGAGCCCATTGCTGGTTTTGCTAAGTTGATTCCGCCCTGGTCCCCCTTTGCGTTCTTGGCGTCTTGGCGGTGGAAGTTGAACGCCTCTGCCGCCCCTGGCCGTCCCTGGCCGTTCGCTGGCGGCATTGCAAAGCGCACCTCTGATCTAGGCTCCGCGCCCGGAGGCCTCCTCTCATGCCCTCTCTCATGCTCAAAGTCTGTTCCCTTGCCTTGCTCGTGCTGTCCGGCGGCGG
>JANMYZ010000032.1:0-2678 GCA_031382605.1 Planctomycetota bacterium
AGCCAACGCCCATGATGATTTCAGCGGTTTCTTTGCCCGCCGCCTTCAGCGCTTCGCGATCATCGCTTTCAAGCCAGAAGTGCGCTTCCAAACGGGTAACGACCCAGAGGTCATTCAAGAAGAACGGAGCCACATAACGCAGACCAATGTCTGCCGTGGTGAAGCCCGTTTCATCGCTGCCAATCAAGAAGTCTTTGTACGAGCTGTTACCAAAATTGATCACTTGGTAGAAAGCGATGTCCAACGGCGCGTTCTGAATAAACTGACGCGAGGCGACGGCGCTGCGGAAGGCGTGCGATGACAAGCCACCGTTGCCACGATAAGCATCTTTGTAGCCATCGTAAAACGGGTTGTAGTCAAAGCTGGCGCCAATTTCGACGCCCTGCCAAGGCAGCAAGTACCACGCATCAAGACCAAACCAGTGCTGACCGCTCTTAAACGGACGCTCGGTCCAGTTGGGATAGGTGATCATTTCGTAGTGCGGGATGAATTGGAAAAGGCCTTCCACTTCGATCAAATAATCGACGCCCAAATTGATTTGGGTGGTTTCACCAGCATGGATGGTGTCTGTTTGGCTATCATCGCCGTTAGCGGCGAGGTACCAGTCGGCGTGCAGGCCGATGTCCCAAAAACGCATATCCAGGTGACCGACGGCGGTCACGTTTTCGTTTCGGATTACGCCTTGATCATAATGTTTATTCACCAGTTCGGCGCCAAGGCGCAGATCGAACTGATTGTTGTCAGTGTTGGCAAGCTGCAGATCAGTCTCGACCGCTGATGCGGTACCGAAAGACATGGCAGCGAGACAAACGGTCGCGAGGACAGGGCTCAGAGCCGGCTTATTCATGCGTCTTCTTCCTTGGGTGCGCGGGAAAGGAGATTTTCCATCGCGGTGGGCACGGGTGTAGCAACCCAAATGACATTTGCCACCTGAGAAGCGATGGGGAGCTCGCAGGCGACTCCCGCTGCCAGATCCAAAGCAGCGCGGCAGGTCCACGCGCCCTCGGCAATTCCGGTGCGAGCATCGAGCAACGAATGCGGATCCCGACCTTCGGCGAGCGCTTGACCAAGGCCGCGATTGCGCCCCAGCGGGCTGTAGCAGCTGGTTAGCAAATCACCGATTCCGGCCATCCCCGAAAACGTTACGTCGGCGGCGCCAAGAGCGCGGCCAAGACGGCGCATCTCGGTCAAACCACGGGTAATAATTGCGGCTTTCGCGTTATCACCGAGCTTCATTCCATCGCAAATACCAGCGGCAATCGCGATGACATTTTTCAACGCGCCGCCCAGTTCGACGCCGACCAAATCGGTGGTGGTATACAAACGACAACGCGGCGAATGCAGGCGTTCGACCAGCTGAGCGGTGAGGCTTTCTGGTCCTGCGGCAACCAAACAAAACGGCCGACCGATGGCGCATTCACCAGCCATGCTTGGGCCCGACAGCGCCGCGTACGGACGCGGTCCCAGCTCGGCGGCTAAAATTTCACTCACGCGTGCCAGAGTAATCTGCTCAAGACCTTTGCTGAGCGAAACCACCGCCGCACCCGCCGGCACATGAGCGACCAGCGTACGCGCCAACGCGCGAGTCGCCTGCGTCGGCACTGCCCACAAAATCAGTTCGGCTTTGGCCAAGCTCTCCGGCTGAGCCGTAATCGTCAACGACGCCGGCAACAGCAAACCCGGAAGTGCAGGATGTTGCCGGGTCGCCGCCAGTTCTGTCGTCTTCACCGGATCGCGGCCAAGCAGCACGACCTGGCGGCCATCACGGGCAGCCATCGCGGCCATCGCTGTGCCCCACGCACCGGTTCCAATCACGGCGATTTGCGACATAGGCGACGAACCTTCAGCTCATTTAGCTCATGAAGCGGCCTCGCAAGAGGTCACTATTCTGGTTTAGGTGCTTCCGCGGCCGGAGTGGGCTGGGCTCCGCCGTCGCTATCGGTTAGGCGCGCTTTGCGAATGAGATCATCCATCGAACCACGCTGAACTTCGACATCGTCATAAGCGAACGATAAAATCGGCAGCAAGCGCGTTTTTACCGTTGGCGCGTAGCGATGCTGAACGAAACCGCGCGCCTGTTCTAACGCGTGAGCCGCCTGACGACGTTCGCTGGGCGTGCCCAAAACGGTGTAGAACGCTTTGACGAAATGCAGGTCTTCCGTCATCTCGACCCGCGTGACGGTGATAAAACCAATCCGGGGATCTTTCAGTTCCTGCTGGATGCAGATGGCGATCTCGCGGTGAAGCAGCGATTGCAGTCGGGCCTTGCGGCTGGGTCCGGATTTCGGCGGCATAGATGAAATGTCCGAGGGTATTAAGGTTCAAGTCAGCGAAGGAAAATCTGACGGAAGTTTCAGCAAGCGTGCGCGGCTTGGGCATGCTGCACATTCAACTAATGCAGCATACCACGCTGGTTTTACCGGTGATTGAGCACCGAACCAGCACTGGCCTGCCGTTACAACGTCCGCGCGACCTTCTCTTTGGTGAAGAATTCCATGATATCTCCGGTCTTGATGTCTTCGAATTTCTCAACCGTCAGACCGCATTCAAACTTCTCGCGCACTTCTTTGACGTCTTCTTTGAAGCGTCGCAGCGAACCGACTTTGCCGGTGTGCAGAATGTTGTTCTCACGGGTGATACGCATCCAGGCATCGCGACGGCAAATGCCGTCGGTGATG
>JANMYZ010000070.1:0-1688 GCA_031382605.1 Planctomycetota bacterium
CGACGGGCGAAGGCGAGGTATTCTTTGCGGTTGGTGGTGTACGATTCTAATTCATCGGGATCGAGCGCGACGTGCAGCACTTCCACTTGATAGTTGGCCAAATAATTGCCTTCAAGCTCCGATATTTGCGAGCGGTGAACCTGCGGGCCTAACAATTCATCTAAGCGCGCATGCAGGCCATCCGTGCGCTCGGGCGTCGCGGTCAGGCCTAAACGAAAAGGTGCCAAGCATGCTTCCGCGGCAGAACTCGTCACACCGGCGGGAAGGTGATGGCATTCATCGCAAATCAGCAGACCAAATTTATTGCCATGCCATGGCATCAATAATACGGCGGAATCGTAGGTCGACACCGTGATCGGTTGCAGGTCTTTATCGCCGCCGCCATAACGACCAATCGCGCAACCAAGGCGGGCCTCCAAATCGCTCGCCCATTGATGCACCAAATCGATGGTCGGGGCCAAGATCAACGTCGAGCGTTGGCAGGCTAAAATGCATTTCAGCGCGACGTAACTTTTTCCGGCGCCAGTCGGCAGCACCACCACGCCACGCTTTTTTGCCGCTAACCAAGAATCAATCGCCTGCGTTTGATAGGGTCGCAGCGCACGCGCATCGCGCTCGGTGACATCAAGCACCTCATAACGCTTGGCCTCGTCACGGTATTCCGCCTTACCATGCAAACGACGGAGAATTTCAGCATAAGCGCTGGCTTTCGCGCGATGTCTTTTCACCCGCGAATCAAAAACTACCAAACCATCGAGCAAACCCGCGTGATCGCCGAGCTCATCGAGCGTCAAGGTTCCATCAGCAAAACGCAGGGTCAGCACGCGGCGGAGTGTCATGGGCATCCCAGCATGCGGAAGTCGGGAAGTCACTTGGGGCGGTGCGATGGTATGTTCAATGGCACCTTCGTCCGCACGGGCAGGGTGCCCGTGTCACGTTTCGAAATCGTGGCATGGGCATCCTGCCCATGGGTCTGGAAGTCACGTGGTGCGGTGCAATAGCTTGTTCAATGACCCGTTGGTACGCACGGGCAGGATGCCCGTGTCACGTTTCGAAATCGTGGCATGGGCATCCTGCCCAAGGTTTTTCACGGCTCTCACAGCCCATTAGACTAAAGCTCGACAGGGCTTAAATCGGGCTTGTCGGCCCGCGATAATTCCCACGCTCCTCGCCCTATGCCGCTCACTCCGCACGATCTCATCACGCGCTTTGGTTCACCGCTTTACGTCTATGACTTGGCGTTGATCCGCGCCCGCGCTCAGGCGTTGAAGAGCGCCATCACTTGGCAGCCGTTTCAGCCGCTTTATGCGGTGAAAGCCAATCCATGCCCGGCGGTGGTAAAAACCATCGCTGCTGAGGGATTTGGCATCGACGCGGTCAGTCCTGGCGAGGTCGCGCTGGCGCTGCGTTGCGGCGTGCCGGCCAAGCACGTGCTCTATACTGAAAATAATATGACCGACGCCGAACAGGCAGAGGCGCTCGCGCAAGGCGTCTTAATAAATTGCGGCAGCTTGGATCGTCTGGAACGCCTCGGTCGAGCGGGCGGCAAAGAAGCGTCGGTGCGATTTAATCCAGATATCGGTGCTGGCGCCCATGAGAAAATCTGCACCGCTGGACCAATGACCAAGTTCGGAGTTCATTATACTCAAGTCGATCAGGTGTTAGCCATCGAACGTGCGACGGGCATA
>JANMYZ010000086.1:0-2867 GCA_031382605.1 Planctomycetota bacterium
TGTCCGCAGCGGATTATGTCGCGAACTTGCGCAGTGATCGCTCACACATGCGCGATGCGAATGGGAACTATCACAAGCCACCACCACCGTGGTCACCACCCGGCGGAGGCAGCGATACCAACCTCGCCCAATTCATCGACCTCAACCAACCTGTGCCCGGCGAGATTTACGATCTCGCCGGATTCCTCGCCATCTGTGGTAAAATTCACCTCGATGACGCAAAAAAACGTAATTGAACAAGAGGAACGGAGAAACGGAGGAAGACAGTAATTCAGCGTGGTGAAGAAAAAATAACAACGATGAAACACGATGTTCACCTCGTGGCTGTCCTCCGTTTCTCCGTTCCTCTTGTTCAATGCTGCCTTTTCAAACGACATCCTGGGCGCGAATGACCGCTCACTTCGATGAGATCATGAGCCAACAACCCTCGCTTACATCGGCAATGGATCCTGACGACGGCCTTCCAGCCATTGCTTCAGGCGCGGCATCACGACTTCATCAATCATGATCTTGCCGCAGGCAGTCACGGGGATGGCCAAGATCATGCCGTAAATACCGGCCAGCGCGCCACCGGCGATACAGGCCAGCAAAATAACCGCTGGATGCAGATTCGTCGCCTTGCCCTGGATCATTGGGGTCATCACGTAGTCTTCCGTGCTTTGAGCGATGAAGTTCACGATCCAGGGGAAAACCAATACTTTCCACCAGATAATAGCGGGCACCGCACCAGCAACCGCCTCGGCAAAATACCAACCACTGCGATCCTTGGTGCCGGTAAGTTCAATCGCCAACAACAACCAGGCGAGCGGTAAACCAATGGCACTGAAATACGGGATCAGACCGATAATACCGGTGAGAATACCCAGCAACATCGCGTGCGGCACGCCCATAATGGTCCAGCCAAGCGAATAAATAACACACATCACCGAACAGGTCAGCAAACGCCCACGCACGAAACCGCTGATCGCACGATCCATCTTGCCAATCAACTCCAACGTGCGCAGGCGATTCGTCGCGGGAATAAAAGAGCGCACATATTCCTGCACCGCCGGAAAAGACGTGCTGAAAAAGAAGAAACAAAAGACCACGATAAAAGCGAAAATGACCAACTGAATCACGCCACCCAAAATGCCGCCCAGCACACCGGCAACTTGAATCGCACTGCTGGCGATCTTGCCATACAAACTGCCATCAGTGGATTCCGTCGGATGCTGCATCGCCAGCTCCGCCCGGATCAATTCACGCACGCGTTGTTCGTCAAGCGGCACAGAGCCGTGAGCCACATTTTTATTTTCCGGTGGCACCACAAGCGTTGGCTCAACCGACGGTTTTACCGCAGAATCACTAACAAGCGGAGCATTTTTCCCATCCGGCAAATACGACACCACGGAACTCAGGTGATCGCGCAACCACTCCGGTAAATCTTTGCTCGACGCGAAAGCCTTGACGTTGGCAACATAGCGATCGGCATTACGCACCAGCGACACACCCTGCTTCACCAACAACGGAACCGTCCCAAGCAAGACGCCAACCCCGATCAATCCCAGCAATGCCATCATCAACAACACCGCACCTTTGCGCCCGATGCGCGGCACCGTCCGCGCCAACCACGCCACCACCGGTTCCACCAAGTAAGCCAACATCAGCGCCACCAACAACGGCACGGTAATAATGCTGAGCACATCGCCCAAATAGATCAGCCCCACGATCAAAAGAATCAGCAGTCCGTCACGTATCGACTGAATCTGCCAGAGATGAACCGCGTGCCAGTCGCGTGGTTTTTCCGCTGTTGGAATCGTCGGCTTGGAATCGTCATTCATGGAATTGCCTCACGCGCAGCCTTTCCGCATGGCGGCGATAAGGCAACTACAGAAAAGCTCGTAGCAGCCATCTAGCAGAGTCTCACATTGAAGAACAACTGACGCGTCAGTTCACGCCAGCGGCAGATTCGATAATGCGCGGCAGGCTTCGTCGTGAATGCGGCGGATGTCGGCGGCACGAGGGTGCTCGGTCGTCGAACCATGGCGGCTGAGATGACGACATGCGGCGAATCCGGTTGCGACTTGTTCATACTGAGCGACCCAGGTCTCGCGCCGGGTAGCCGCCTTGGGCGTCGTTGGTGGCCAAGTGCCCCAGCCCATTTGTCCGGAGACGTTCATGCGCCATGGTTTCCCAGTTAAACGGGCGCGAAAACAATTTTGTTTGACGCACATTAGTGCGAATAGCGGATCGACTTTGAAGAACCGGAAAAAATCTGTTACCTCTGCGCTGTTGGGAGCGAAAAGAGCATGAGTCGCCAGCAGACGATAGCCGGCGGGCGTGCGGTAAAGATGCAGAGACCATGAGGGATGATTGGTGCACCACTGATCAACCAATGCGGAAATCCACTCTGGTGAAACCAGTTGCTTACTTCGCTGAACACGCAGGCGCCAGCGATGAAGATACAATGCCAATGCCAAGACCACAGCCATCACCGCAACTATCATCCAGCCATTTTTGGCAAGAATGGCACCGCCAATAAGCAATAGCGGGGCGATTATTCCTATTGTGCTATCACGGCTTCTCTCGACGTCATCTGAGGGCAAATCGACATCAGCAAACAATACGTCACGGACGTTCAGGCAATGCGCACCATATTGATTACGGGTGATCGCTGCGTCGAGCTGCGGGATATCCTGCAGAATCTCTTCGCGAATAGGCAAGCCATCGGCACCATTGTAGGCAACCTTGCGTTCAAGTCGCTCAGCAAGCGACAGCGTTTTCCCCGCGCGAACTTCAGCCGCAACGGCCTCGGCACGTTCACGCGCATGCTGATCCGCCTCCGCCTGACTCGTCCCCGACCACCCCCAACGACGGATGGTGGTCTG
>JANMYZ010000127.1:0-1602 GCA_031382605.1 Planctomycetota bacterium
TCATTCTGACACTCGGATCCTTGGCGAACGCGGCGGAGTCGCTCACCATCGTCAGCAGTTTGCCGCGCACCGGCAGCGCCAACGCGCAGACCTCATCAATGGTCAATGGCATCAAAATGGCCATCGCCGAAGTCGGCGGAAAAGTCACCCTGGGTGGAATCGAATACAGCATCACCTACGAAGACTGGGACGATGCCTCGCCCGAACGTGGCGCGTGGGATCCCGCGGTTGAAGCCGCCAACGCCGACAAGGCCATCCGCAACCCCGACGTGATGGCGTACATCGGCACCTACAATTCTGGCGCTGCGAAAATTGCGATGCCCAAGCTGAATCAAGCTGGCTTGGCGATGATTTCGCCCGCCAACACCTGGCCTGGCCTGACCAAACCCGGCGTGGGTGAAGCCAACGAACCAGAAGTTTACCGTCCATCGGGCGCTATTAGTTATTTTCGCGTCGTCCCAGCCGACGACATTCAAGGCGCCGTCGGCGCGGCCTGGGCCAAAGAACTTGGCGCCAAAAAAATCTTTGTCTTACATGACCGTGAACTCTACGGCCAAGGCATCGCCAAGATGTTTAAGCAAAGCGCGGAAAAACTAGAACTGACGATTGTCGGCTTTGAAGGCATCGACGGTAAAGCCGGTAATTTCAAATCACTGATCAATAAAATCCGCCAACAAAAACCCGATTTAGTGTACTTCGGCGGCACCACCGAAACCGGCGCCGGACAACTCGCCAAAGATATGCTCGCTGGTGGACTGACGGCAAAACTGATGGGACCAGACGCGTTTTACAATTCCTCGCTGATGACCTCTGCCAGTAACGCCGTCCTAGAAAATCGCGTGTTGATCACCTTCGGCGGCCTGCCAGCCGATCAGCAAACCGGCAAGGGCAAGTCCTTCGTCGATGGCTACCGCGCCCTGCATAAAGCCGATCCCGAAGGCTACGCCATCTACGCCTACGAAAGCACCAAAGTCACCATCGACGCCATGATCCGCGCCGGGAAAAAAGACCGAGGAGCCATCCTTGCCGCACTGCGCGCGACCAAAAACTTCGACGGCGCCCTCGGCACCTGGTCCTTCGATGCCAACGGTGACACCACCCTGATGCTGATGAGCGGAAACACGGTGATCGGCGGGGCGTTCTCGTTCGTGAAGCGGCTGGGGCAGTAAGCGGGAACGTCCAATGTCCGTTGTCCGATGTCCGATGTCCGCTCTATCGGACGCAATAATTGAAGTAGCGACCGAATGGCTCCCCTCTAATCCGCAACCAACCATGATCCCACGACGACATCGGACATCGGACATCGAACATCGGACATCGAATCGACATCGGACCTAAGGATGACTTCAACCGAAATCATTTGCCAATTACTCATCACTGGCCTGTCCAATGGCTTAATCATCGCGCTGATCGCGCTCGGCTACACCATGGTGTATGGCATTGTCGAGTTGATCAATTTTGCGCACGGCGATGTGATGATGCTCGGCTGTTTTTTTGCGCTGACCATCGTCGGGTTGTGTGGTGGCGAAACCGCTTCGCCATGGCTCGCGGTGTTCTTGATGTTGCTGTTAGTACCCCCGTTTTGTGCGGGCTTGAATTGGC
>JANMYZ010000143.1:0-10405 GCA_031382605.1 Planctomycetota bacterium
ATCAAGCCACTGATAAAACTCGCGCTGATCCAACCCAAACGAATCGGCAACGTTCCGCCAAGTACTTTCAAGCTCGCCAGGATACTCGGCATCATCGACAACTCATGACTGGCGGTACTATTTAATAAGGTGAAAGCATTATCGCCCGAAGACTTCGCCGCCTGCGCCTTGGCATAGGCCACCGCTTTGCGCGCAAGGTCCTCAAGCAGGAATGACATCAGCAACGGCAGCAATAATACCCACGCCACCACCACCGACGCGACCGCCAAACCAACCGCGATGAACGCGTACAGCCACCATGACCATCCGGTGGTGGTAACGCTCGGCCAAAGACCCCAGGCGACTCCCAGCCCGATGCCGACAAAAGCGAGCATGGCCAACATCATTCCAAGCATCGGCCGCAGCCACCAGCGCGGTGAACGCAGGAACAGCAACACCCCGCGCAATGGCCATAGTGATTCTTCCATGGGCGGCAGCATGGGTGCCCATAGACGTACTGGCAATCACCACACCGCGCTGAGCGTCCCGGCGTTTTCTTCAACTGGAAATGCTAGTCGAAATTCGGGCTCACCCTAAAAACCGCAATGGATAGAACCTAGACCAGCGTAGCCGGAACCCAAGCGAAGACAAAGATCGGAGAAGTCTAACCACAGAGGGCACAGAGGGCACAGAGGAAAATCAGAATGCCTTTCTTTGTGCCCTCTGTGCCCTCTGTGGTTTAGCCCTTTCCCTGATTTCTTTCCTTTCGTACGTGTAGCGATTTCTTCGGATAGCACGGAGAAATTGAACCTTAGTACTACAGAGCACCAGAGCACCAGAGCAGAAAAAGAAGCAGGCTTTTTTGAACGCTCACCCAAAAGATGCTTCGACGATTCGCCGTAACCTCTCTTTTCTTCCTCTGGTGCTCTGGTGCTCTGTAGTACTACGCGCCGAAATCTCCTTATCATACGAAGATTTTCGGCGCGTAGTACGTGGGGTGTGGGGCGAAGCCCTGCAACAACAGCATCCCAGCCTGGCTGAGCCGATCATGAACCTTTGGTTCCGGCTCTGCCGGGCTGGGTTCTATCGCTGCGTTTAGGGTGAAAATACCCGCTGAAATGCCTGTGATTGAGCTTTCTGAACAACGACACTGGATTGACAATCCCTCGACCCCGACAAGCTTCGCCACCTTACTGTCTGCTCCCATCGTCTAGAGGCCTAGGACAACGGGTTCTCATCTCGTGAACGCGAGTTCGAATCTCGCTGGGAGTACCATAACCCCGTCTGTGACGAACCCGCTTCGTCACAGACGGTTTTTTTATGGTCGATTTTCGGTGGTAATACTGACCATAATGCCGGCAACTGCAGAGCGTATTCCAGAATTGACGGCACCGTTAATGGTCTTCGCTTAGCGGCGAGCAATAGCGTAATGGGCGTCGCCGATGTCCAAGGTGCCGATGCTGGCCCCCTGCCATGAAGCCGTTAGCTTGCCGCTCTCAATGAGCAGGCGGTCGCGATTTTGGTGGCGCAATACCTTGCTCCTGGCACTTATCCTGGTGGCGGTGGTGTCGGTGTGGTCATGGTGGGTCCAGCCGGAAACCACCCAGTTGGGTTTCGCGCGCATTCCTGGCGGCGCAAGTTCCAGCGTGGTGTTGAATAACCTTTATGCGAAAGCACCTGGAAATCAGCCTTGCCCTGCTTGGCGCATGCATCTGCGGATGGACCAGAATATAAAATTAACCGGGGCCGCTTGGCTGATGTTTGAAGGCGCGAAAGTGGGCGAGGGTTATGAGCTCGCCTGGCAGCCACAGCGCATGTCGTTAACGTTGAGTCGCCATAAAATCACGCCCTTAATATTGGGCGTGACCAGTCTTGATCATGTGCCACTACAAATTGCCTGGGTTCGCCATGGATTCCAATTAGAGGTCTGGGCGGATGACGTGCTGGTGCTTTCCGTGCTCGATCCGCAAACCACTCCTGCGGCGTCAGCGTGGGGCTTTCAGGCCGCCGGGCCGATGGAGGGCACAATTAGTCTGCACGACGATCGACGACTGCTTTCTGCGACGACTGCTGGAGCACTGACGGGCGACGAAGCGATGCTGCAGCGCATCCTGACTGATCCCAGCGTGGACCACCACGCGCTGTTTCTTACCCGCCAGGTGCTGATGTTGGATGCCGAAAAAATTGGCGGCGAGACTTTCAAAAAAATGTACGATGACGCTATCACCGGCGTGGCGAATGCGCCCCAGCCGATCATGAATGAGCTACGCCAATGGCTGGCGTGGAGCGATATTCATGTGGGATTATCACGGCCTGATCTTGATGGCGCGGCTCGTACCATGCGCACCGTCGAAGCCGTCGATAAGCTTCTTGAGTTCATGCATCAACATCCCGCCAGCGAATCAGCGGGATTGACGATGGAGTTGCTTGAGCGCTTAGTGCGCGCGTCTTCACGTCCGCCAAGCAACAGCACGCCGGAAGACCTCATACGCTGGCGCGATCGCTGGTTCGATCTTCTCGCCCGCTGTGCAGCGGCCACCCTTATTCACAGTTCCCCTGCTATTCCCGACGATTGGCGCTGGCAATTGCAGTTAATTATCCATGGCGCGAATACGCTGCGTGGACGTCCGCCGAAGCCAACTCCAGTCGAAGCCCCCGAATGGGTGGTCAGCCGTTGGCGAGCTTTCGCTGGTGGAAATCCCGGTGGTACGACTTTCAGTAATCCCATTCCTTTGGCAGCAGAAGAACGCAATCCCATTCGTCCGGCGTTGGAATCGCTGATTCAATTGGCCGCCTTCGAGCCTGGCGGTCTGGCTGCGGTGACCATGACGGCTGCCATTATGGATGCGCTCGAAAGTCCAAATCCGCCCAATGCGGGACCAGAAGTCATCGAAGCCCACCAGCGAGAAAATCGCCAACGCGCACTTGATGCGACCAATGCCAAGACTGCCCCCGCGCGCGAGGCGGCGTTGGCAAAAGCCATCCTCGCCCTGCATTTCAAACTCGGCGATTCAGAAGAAGCGCTGCGTCTGCTTGACGTGGACGACCGCCACCAAGCACCAACCAGCGATGGCACGACTCCGTTGGCGCGCACCGATCCATTAGCCTACGCTCTTTACCGACTACTGCGGCATCGGCTGATGCTTGCCCCCACGCGCAGCGAAGGACCATTCGCCACTTTCGAACCACTTCCAGCCGCGCTGAGCAGCTCCTTCGGACCGCTGCTCAGCGGACGACCTGAAGCCACCCAGGAAGCCTGGAGCACCAATCCCACGGTCTTGTCGCCGATCCAAGCCCTGGCCGCCGCGCTAGCGATGCAAGAAGTGGAGGCGCAAGAAGTGAAGGCGCAAGAAGTGGCGACCCCAGGAATGGCAATCCAGGACGTCACGAAAACAGCCTTACCCAACTGGGCCTTGCTGGATCAATTGCCCTGTTTTACGTTGCCGCTCCGCCTGATGAAGCCGGTCACCGTGTCGCCGACAGGCAAACACACCGTGGTCCCCTAAAAGTGAGCTGAGAAGCGCGCTCAATTGGACAAGAGATCGCCTCGTCATTCGTTCGGTTTCACCTGCGCTCTGCGCGAACGTCCGTATCTACACCCCTGACCAAACTGTTGCCGCAATGCTCCCTTCAATCGCTATCGTCGGACGTCCAAACGTCGGCAAATCCAGTCTGTTCAACCGTTTGGTCGGACAACCCGTCGCCATTGTCGACCCAACTCCTGGAGTAACCCGCGATCGGTTGCTGCATGAGGTCGAGCGCGACGGCTTCCGCTTCGAGATCGTCGATACCGGCGGCATCGGCATCGTCGACGAGCATCGTCTTGAGTCCGACATTTACCGCCAAGTCGACCGCGCGATCGGTGCAGCTGATCGCATTATTTTTCTGACTGATGGCCGTGATGGCGTCACTCATCTCGACCGCGACATCGCCAATCGTCTGCGTCCGCTGAAAGATCGCGTCATTTTAGTGGTCAACAAAATCGACCACGACGGACTTGATAACGAACTCCATCAATTCAGTTCACTCGGACTCGGCGAAGCGATCGGCATCAGCGCCGCGCAAGTCATCGGCATTTCCACCATGGTCGAAAAGGTCTGCGAAGATCTGCCGCAAGCGCGTATCGGCCACGATGAACCACCACGGCCCGCCGATGGTCGCATCAGCATCTGTTTGGCTGGTCGTCGCAACGTCGGCAAATCATCGCTGACCAACGCTCTTTGTGGCGAAGAACGCGTGATTGTCGCTGATTTACCCGGAACCACGCGCGACGCCGTCGACGTGCCGATCGATCGTCCTGAAGGCATCTTCACGCTGATCGATACCGCTGGCCTGCGTAAGAAAAACCAAATCGAAGAAGATTTGGAATTCTACGCGGCCTGCCGTACCGAACGTGCCATCAAACGCGCCGACGTTATTTTGCTGGTCCTTGATGCCAGCGACGAAGTGGGCGCGATTGATAAAAAAATCGCGCACTTCTGTGAGGTCGAAGGCAAGCCCACCGTCATCGTGATTAATAAATGGGACTTAGCCGAAAAAGGCGGAGCCAGCCGCGATCAGTACACCACCTGGTTGCGCGATCGTTTACCTGGACTGAAATACGCTCCCATTGCCTACACCTGTGCACTGACCGGCGCGCATATCGGCGAAGCCCTGAAGCTGGCAACCGAGCTGCACGCTGAAACCCAGCAGCGCGTGACCACCTCTCAGCTCAACGATTTATTAGAATTGGCCGTTCAACGCCGACGCCCACGCAAAGTCGGCCCGGTCCATACCAAAATTTATTACGGCACCCAAGTCGACAGTTTGCCGCCGACGTTTATTTTCTTCGTCAATCGCACCGATTGGATTGAGCCCGGTTATTCGCGCTATCTGGAAAACTTCCTGCGTGAACGCCTGCCGTTTTCCCGCGTCCCGCTGCGTGTGCTGTTCAAAGCCCGCGAAAGTGTTTTCCACGGCCAACTCGACGAACATCAAGTGGTCAAAGCGCGCACCAAGGCCGAGCGCCGCGCGACCTTGATCATTCCGAAAACCACCCGCCCCAAACGGAGTGGTCCACCACGCGCCCGTGGGCGGCGGTCCTGAACCGGAGTATTGAGTCATGTACTGGCTGTTGCTGCCGCTGACGTATCTGCTCGGTTCGATCAGCTTTGCTTGGCTGGCGGCGAAAGCCAAAGGCATCGACCTGCGCCAACACGGCTCGGGCAATCTGGGCGCAACCAACGCTGGGCGCGTGCTCGGACGGAAATGGTTTTTCCTGATTTTTACCGCTGATTTAGCGAAGGGCCTGATCCCAGTTCTGATCGCTCATGCGCTGGTGGAGCACAACCAAGCATCCGCAACGTTGCCCGTGTTGACCGCCGCGTGCGCGATTCTTGGCCATAGCTTCACCTGCTTCCACGGCTTTAAAGGCGGCAAAGCGGTGGCGACTTCATTGGGTGTTCTGATCGGCTTGGTCTATGTCACCGCCGCGATCACCTTTTGCATTTGGATATTGGTATGGGCGCTTGGCTACACGCTCTTTCGTTTAAAAGCCAGTGATGCCGTTGGACCGGCTTCGATCGTGGCTTCCTTGGCGATGCCGTTCGCCCACCTCGCCATGTACCCAGGTCCATGGCTCATCATCAATCTGCCGCTGACGATATTTCTTTTTCTCGTCTCGACTTTGGTGATCGTGCGGCATCGCAGCAATATCGCGAAACTGCTTGGGAAAACACCGCCGAATTGAGCCCAAAAGCCGCGACAGGAATGAAAACTTCCACCGCAATACCGCGTTGGGATCTTTACGCGCAAAAATGATCAATGGCTTCACCAAACAGGTGACTCTTTTTTTACGGTAAGCCCTAAGTGCCAAACGAGGCCTAGCGTCTTTGCGACTAAGTGCTCCAACGGGGTATGGCGGTTGAAGTTTAAATTCCGACTGCGTTTTCTAAGTTGATCACAGCAAATCGCTGCGACCCTTGGCCTTCAACGCATCGACCACTTGCTTTACCTGCTGACTGCGGCCCTTCGGAACAATTAAAATCGCATCTTTGGTTACCACCACCGACAGGTCATGCAGCCCAATGGCGGTGACCATTTGCTGGGTTTGATTGACGATCAAGGTTTCTTTGCAGCCCTGGGTTAACACCTCACCTTGGGTGATAACGCCGTCGATGTTTTTGGGCAGATGATCGTAAAGTGAATCCCAACTGCCCACGTCGTCCCAGATGAAATCAGCGGTGACGACATTGATGTTGGAGGCTTTTTCCATCAACGCGTAGTCGATGCTGATCTTTTTCAACGGTTGATAAACATCGTTCAAAACACGGGCAAAATCAGGCGTACCCCAGGCATCCGCCACCGGCTGCAACGCTTCGGTCAGCCACGCGCAATGCGTCGCTAGGCCGTCTAACACCACGTCGCTCTTCCAGGTGAAAATGCCAGAGTTCCAGCGATAGCCGCCATCGCTGAGGTATTTCTTCGCCGTCGCTTCGTCAGGTTTTTCGACAAAGCCAAGCACCTTGTTGACGGTCACGCCCCGCACATCCGACAAGCGCTGAGCCAGTTTGATGTAGCCATAGCCAGTCGCCGGAAAACGGGGCGTAATACCATAGGTCACCAAGTTGCCGCCGCGCGCGACTTCGATGCCAGCAGCAAGGGCTTTTTGAAATTGGTCAGCGGGTTTGATCACCTGATCTGCGGGCAGCAGAATCATCGTCGCACCTGGAGACATTTTCTCGACCACCAAGGCGGCCAACGCCACGCACGCGGCGGTATCGCGACCAACCGGCTCGGCGATGACGTGTTCTGGTTTCAGCATCGGCAACTGGGCGCGCGTTTCAGCAGCCAGCGCAGCGGTGGTGATGACCAACACGCGGTCAGGTGAAATAAGCGGCTGTAACCGCGCCACCGTCGCTTGGATCATGGTGTCGTCACCAATGATCTGAACGAGTTGTTTCGGACGAGCGTTACGTGACAGCGGCCAGAAACGCGTGCCGGAGCCACCGGCCATGATCACGGCAAAAACATCGTTATTCGACACGGTTTGAACTCCGGTAAAGGGTCGGGGGAAAGTATCAGATAAATATTTAGCGCGCCGGGGTACGCGCGAGCTCTTCGATATACAGCGGACTACCGGCGAGATCGAAATGCACGCGAACACGCCGCATCAACATGATGCCGGTTGGTAATTGGACCGGCTGTTCAAGGTAAATGTATTGCGTCAGGCCTTGTTCGGTCTTGACCGCTTCATCAAGCTTGAGATTCAGCCCACGCTGCACGCCACCCAGAAACGCTACACTGACAATTTTGGCAGCGACGACGTGCTGGGAGCGCGCCGCTTCGGTCGACGAAAAAAGATTCGCGCGCGTCCAGCGAGCATCAGGGCCACAACCAGACAGCGCCAGCACGACAAACATCAATCCCGTCATCATCATGATGGTGAGCGACTTCATGTGAACCACATCCTGATCATGAAAAGTTCTCATCGGCGGTCCGCATGCAGATCAACTAACAGTCGATTGAGCGGCAGTGATGGCGGTTCGGAAGTCAGCCCCTCCACAAAAGCGAACTTGCGCGCACGGCAATTTTTCTGCAACGTCAGGCGATGTTTGGCGACCTCCGCCGCATACGCGGCACGCAGTGCACGCGGCTCTGCGGTCATTTGACCGTCCATCTCCATGCCTTCGAAACGGCTGACGGTGGCGACGGAAAGATCAGCTTCATCCGGATCGAGCAACCACACCAAGGCAACATCATGTCCACGATGACACATGCGATCCAACGTGTCGGTAATCAGCGCGGGATCGGCCATGAAATCGCTGAAAATAATCACCAAGCCTTTGTTGTACGCTGGCTGCACCAAGTGCTCCAACGACTTCGCTGCGTCGGTGCCGGCGGCGGGTTGATACTGTTCCAGCTCGCGACAGATACGCGCTAATTGGCCGGTGCGCGATGGCTTGTGTTCGACCACCGCTTTTTCACCAAAGATCACTAAGCCCGCGCGATCTTGCTGTTGCAACAGCAGGTACGCCATCGATGCCGCGAGTGCCGCAGCGTAGCGGAATTTGCTGACCGCCGCGCGCTCGCCACGGTAACCCATGCTGGCCGATCCATCGACCACCATCGTACAACCCATGTCCGTTTCAGCTTCATAGCGCTTCAGCACCAAGCGATCGCTGCGCCCTAAAACTTTCCAATCAAGATGGCGTAAATCGTCGCCCGGCACATACGGACGATGATCGGCAAAATCGACCGAGTGACCTTTATGCGGACTGCGATGGGTGCCGGTTTGCAAACCTTCGACCACCAAACGCGCCACGACTTCCAAACTATGAAGCCGCGCGAGCTCGTTCGGCTGGATCAAGGTTGAAGCGGTATTATGGAGCATGGGCGGGAGACTAATGACCGCGTTACACGGCGCTAGATAGCCGAAGAGCGTCAAAGTGCCCACTCCACGAACCGCACGTCGCTAACTGACATTTTCGTCCGTCAACCTTGGCGACGACCTGGTCACCAAGCTGGTCACCTAGCTGATCACCTAATCTTCACCGCTCCTTACCAGAACCTTCGGATTGCGGACCCCCCTGGCCTTCCTACAACGCGCGCCTCACGCTCGGAACCGTTAGGAAAACCCATGTCCCGCTACCTCGTTGAACGCCTCAACCCCACCTTCGGCTACTTTTACAAAGCCGGTAAGACCCTCCACCGTGGTAAGACTAAGTGGCAGGAAATGGAAATCATTGAGAGCGAGGAATTCGGCAACGTCTTGCTGCTCGACGGCGTGACCCAAGTCACTTCGAAAAATGAATTCCTCTACCACGAGCCGATGGTTCACCCCGCGCTGTGCAGTCACCCGAATCCGAAAGATGTTCTGATCATTGGCGCTGGCGACGGCGGCATTCTGCGCGAAGTATTGAAACATCCCGTCAATAAAGCCGTGATGGCTGAACTCGACGGCGGCGTCGTTGAATTCTGTGAAGAACTGATGCCAGAGATCAACGACGGCGCTTTCGCTGATAAGCGTTACCGCTTAGAAGTCGGCGACGGTCGCAAGTTCGTTGAAACCACTGACGAGAAATTTGATGCCGTGATCATGGACATGACCGATCCGTTCGGTCCGTCGGTGATGCTCTACACCAAAGAATTCTTTCAGCACGTAAAGAGCACGTTCAAAGACGACCGCGGTTTGTTCGTCATGCACACCGAGAGCCCGATCTCGCGCCCGAACACGTTTAAGCAGTGCCACCGCACGCTGTCAGAAGTGTTCAAATATCGCCGCACCTTCTATCTCTACATTCACATGTACGCCGTGCTGTGGTCGATCACGGTGTGCAGCGACACCATCGACGCCGCCGAAATTCCCCCAGGCGAAATCGCCAAACGCCTGAAAGCACGCGGCATCAGCGGCCTAAAAGCCTACAGCCCGACGACTCACCACAGCATGCTCGGCGAGTTCCCCTTTATCGGCGAACTGCTGGCTGATCTGAAGAGCGTGCCGATCATCACCGATGCCAAGCCCGTCGTGCTCGACGATATCGACATCAACCGTGACGGTTTGGAGCTGCGTGAAGTGAGCGACAAACCCGCTAAAAAGAAGAAGGCGACGAAAGCCGCTGCGAAAAAGTCTGCGCCTAAAGCGGTGAAAAAAGTCGCCAAGAAAGTTACGAAGAAAGCCGTCAAGAAGACCGCCAAGAAGGCTTCCGCGAAAGCCGGTAAGCGCAAGTAAACTGGTCCGGGTTGCGCGATCGGTGATCGCGCAACCGACGGCCCCCACTTTCCAGGATTGGTGATCGCCGTGTCCCAGCCTACTCTTCCCGACCCAGCACGTATGCGCGCGCTCGCCGCTGAACACGGCACGCCGTTACTGTTGTTGTCGACCCAGACCATTCGCAGTCAGTACCGCACGCTACGCCAAGCTCTGCCTGGCGTGCAATTGCATTACGCGCTCAAACCGCTGCCGCATCCAGCGGTGGTGCAAGCGATCAAAGACGAAGGCGGCTACTTCGATCTCGCCACCAACGGCGAAGTCGATGTCGTTCGCGATGTCGGCATTGATCCCACGCGCTGCATTCACACCCATCCGATCAAACGTGATCAAGACATCCGTTACGCCTTGGACTACGGCTGCACCACGTTCGTGTTCGATAATCCGTACGAGTTACCAAAATTCCTGCCCTACAAAGATCGCGTTCAATTGCTGATGCGCTTGAGCTTCCGCAACAAAGAAGCGCAATGCGATTTGTCGCTGAAGTTCGGCGTCCAACCGTCCGAAGGTCTCGACCTTTTGCGTCAGGCCAAAGCTATGGGCCTAAATGTGCGCGGCCTGAGTTTTCATGCCGGATCACAGCTGCTGAATAACTTCAAATACATCGAAGCGATTTCGTTCTGCCGCCAACTCTTTAACCTCGCGGCGCTTGATGGCATTCGCCTCGACACGCTTGAT
>JANMYZ010000147.1:0-2990 GCA_031382605.1 Planctomycetota bacterium
ATTGGCGAGGGGATCATTTGGCGATGAGGCCAGGGTTCTACGGCGAAGGCTCGCGATGGTTGCCACCGAGTTGGCTCCCCTTGCCCGATGCGGGTGCGACGTACTCTCCCGCGACCTCATCACCGCCCTTCGGAAAGCACGTCCGCGCCATGATTGATCTCGCTGCCTTGCGTAAGGATCCCGCCCTCTTCCGACAGGCTTTTGCGGATCGCGGCGCAGTGGTGGATCTTGAAGCGCTGTTGGCGCTCGATCATCAAGTTCGCGAATTGAAAACCGGCTTCGAAACCGCCAAAGCAGAGGTCAATTCCGCTAGCAAAGCGATTGGCATGGCGGCCAAAAATGGCCAAGACGTTGGCGCCGCGAAAGAGCGTTCGCGGCAACTCGGCGATCAAGCCAAGGCCATCGATGAGCAACGCGAAGCGCTGGAAAAACAGCTGCACGATCAGCTTCTGCATTTGCCGAATGCGTGTTTGCCGAGTGTGCCGAAAGGCAAAGACAGCAGCGATAATCAAGTCGTCGCGCAATGGGGCGATAAGCCCACGTTCACTTTTGCTCCGAAGGCGCACTGGGATCTTGGACCGGCGCTCGGCATCATGGATTTTGATCGCGCAGCAAAACTTTCTGGCTCGGGCTTCGTGGTGTTATGTGGTGCCGGAGCACGTTTAGCGCGGGCTTTGGTATCGTGGTTCTTGGATGTCCACACCACCAACCATGGCTACACCGAATTGGCCGTGCCGTATTTGGTTCAGCCCAGCGCGATGCAGGGAACTGGGCAATTGCCGAAGTTCGCTGATCAGCTTTATCATTGCCAGCATGATCCGTTGTTGTTGATCCCCACCGCTGAAGTGCCGGTGACCAATTATCATGCCGGTGAAATTCTTGATGTCGCGCAGCTGCCATTGAAATACACCGCGCATACGCCGTGTTTCCGCCGCGAAGCCGGGGCAGCGGGCATTGGCACACGCGGCATGACGCGCGTCCACCAATTCGATAAAGTCGAAATCGTTTGGTTGACCAAACCAGAAACCTCGGACGCTGATTTACTGACGTTGCGCGGTCATGCCGAAACCCTGCTGCAACAACTTGGCCTGCATTATCGCGTGCTGGAACTTTGTACGGGTGACACCGGCTTCAGCTCGGCGCATACCTACGATTTGGAGGTTTGGAGCGCCGGCACGAATGGCTGGTTAGAAGTATCGAGCTGCTCGACCTTCACCGACTTTCAAGCCCGTCGCGCCAATCTGCGCTACCGCCCAGCGGTCGGTGAAAAACCGCAGTTTGTCCACACCATCAATGGTTCCGGCCTTGCTTTGCCGCGTTGTTTCATTGCCTTGCTGGAGACCTATCAGCAAGCCGACGGATCGATTCTCATTCCACCAGTTCTTCGCCCATACCTCGGTGGCGCCGAGCGGATCGAAGCGAAAAAAGCATGAGCGACCCGATCAAGCATGAATGCGGCGTTGCGATTGTACGGCTGAAAAAGCCGTTGGCGCACTATACGGAAACCTACGGCACGCCGTTGTGGGGTTTGAAAAAATTGTACCTGTTGATGGAAAAGCAGCGCAACCGTGGCCAGGACGGCGCGGGCTTGTGCGTGCTCAAACAGGGCATGCCTTTTGGTCAGCAATATTATTTTCGCAGTCGTGAATATGGCACCACGTGTTTGGATCGGTTGTGGAAGAATGTTCATGACGACTTGGCACGCATAACCCGTGATTTGCACATCGATCCGACGGATGCCGCCGCGTTGAAGCAGCATTATCCGTACCTTGGTGAAACCTATATGGGTCATCTGCGCTATGGCACGCACGGTGGAAACGGCATGGAAGTGTGCCATCCGTATGCGCGTTCCAGCAATTGGCCCAGTCGCTATTTGAGCTTGGCTGGCAATTTTAATCTGACCAACGTCAATGAATTATTTGATACTTTGGTGAAGCTCGGTCAGCATCCCACCGGCGACGCTGATACGTCCACTATGATGGAAAAAATTGGCCACTTCCTTGACGTTGCCAATGAAGCGTTGGTCCGTCAGGGCATCGCCAAAGATTTAAATGGCGACGCGTTGGCGAAGAAAATCGCTGATGAACTGGACATGGGTCGCGTGCTGCGCAAAGCCTCGCGGACCTGGGATGGTGGCTATTTCATGGTTGGTTTAGTTGGTCACGGCGTGTCGTTCGCGATGCGCGATCCCGCCGGTATTCGCCCAGGTTATTGGTACGAAGACGGCGATGTGGTCGCCGTAGCCAGCGAACGCGTGGCGCTGGTGACCTGCTTCAATTGTTTGCCTGAGCAAGTACGCGAAGTGACCCCTGGTTCGGCGCTGATCATTACGCATGAAGGCAAAGCGCAGGAAATCGAAATTCTGCCGCCACGTGAACGCAAGTCGTGCACCTTCGAACGTATTTATTTTAGCCGGGGTAATGACGCGGATATCTATCGTGAGCGCAAAGCTCTGGGGCGCGAACTGGTGCCCGCGTTGCTGAAAGCGATCGACTTTGATCTGGCGCGCACGGTGATTGGTTACATCCCGAATACGGCAGAAACCGCTTATTACGGCTTGCACGAAGGTCTTGAAGCGCATCTCGCGGAATGGAAAGAACAAGAAATTCTCCGTCATGTGCAGGCGGGAACGCTCAGTAAAGAAACCTTGAAGGGTGTTCTGGCGGTGCGCCCATGGCAAGAAAAGGTCGCGATTAAAGACGCCAAACTGCGGACCTTTATTAGCGGCGACGCGGATCGCAGCGACATGGTCAGCCACGCCTATGACATTACGCGCGGTATTCTTCGCCCTGGCGAAGACAATTTAGTCGTGATTGACGATTCGATCGTGCGCGGCACCACGCTTAAACAAAGTATCTTGCGCATGTTGTCGCGCTTAATGCCGAAGAAGATCGTGGTGTTGTCATCCGCGCCGCAAATTCGCTATCCCGATTGCTACGGCATCGACATGAGCGAACTCGGCAAGTTCATCGCCTTTGAGGCCGCCGTTT
>JANMYZ010000169.1:0-7403 GCA_031382605.1 Planctomycetota bacterium
GTGAGGGCGGTCTGAAATTCTAGGGAGCCGCTAATGGCGCGTGAAGGCGAACGTAGCGATCGTGGTGGTGGTGGCGGTGACCGTGGTCTCGGCCGTCGTGATCGCAATGAGGATCGCGAGCAATCGGAGATCGTCGACAAACTTGTCGCGATCAACGGTAAGTTCGTCACTCGTACGATTCAGAATAGAATTTGATTCTCCCGCTGCTACCCCAGATGGTGAATTAATACTGTATGCCCGCATTGGCGGGAATTCGACCGTCGCCTCTGGTGTCGCTGAACTACCGAACCATTGCATTCCGGCATACACCATCGCCATGACGCTTGCCGCTAACCCAATCCACAACGGTGCATGAAATCGCAAACGCTTCCGCGACGGTTTCGCCGCCGATGCCAGCAACGCCTCGCGGCGTGGCAGGTCGAGCGCGAACGCCGGTGCGCCGCCAGCAAAGGCGCTGCGCAAGCCCGCTTGCAGGTGGCGAATTTCTTTGAGTTTGGCGCGCAAATCTGGCGTGCGATCGAGTTGTTCCTCAACCCACATGACACCTTCTGCCGCCAATTGGCCGTCGGCATAGGCGGTCAGTAAATAACCGATGTCTTGGTGATGCAGCGCCTGCTGATTTGCAGAGTGGCGGTCAGCAGAGTCATGCGTGAACGTGCGACGATTGAAAGATGCAGTCATGACATTTCTCCCGCGCGCAGCGCATCGCAGTTTCGCAATCGTCCGAGGGCTTGATGTAACAAGACGCCAACATGAGTCGCGGTTTTATCCAGGCGTTGCGCGATGTCCTGATAACTCAATCCATCGCGATAACGCAGCACCACGGCGGCACGCTCCAAAGCGGGCAAGGTGTCGACGGCGCTCCATAAGGCTTGACCAGATTCCATGGCCTCTGCCGCGACCATTGATGGCGGAGCGATGGCCGTTTCATGATGATGATCTTGCAGCGTGATCATGGGTGCTGCTTGCTGATGACGCAGATGGTCGATGCATTTATTTCGCACCACGGTGCACAGCCACGCGCCCAACGACGCGCCGGGTCGCCACTTGGCCAACAACTGGGTGGCGTCGCGACTGAGGCGCAGAAATCCCTCTTGGACCGCATCTTGAGCTGCATGGCTGTCCCCCAGTAAGGCGTGAGCGGTCCTCAGCAGGTCGGCCTGATGACGATCGATGAGCAGACTGAAGGCCGCCAAATTCTTCTGGCGAACATAACGTGACAGCAGGATGTCGTCCGGCGCCTCGCCATCAGTTTGGCTCACATGTGCTCCTACGGACGGGGGTGAAGTTTCTTAGTCCGCTCTTTTATGAACGCCATGCGAGGACTGGCCGGGGTGCGAAAACGCGGCGCCTGGGATACCTCACCCTAAAACCGCCATAGGAATTCGCTCACCTGGGCGAGAGATCCCCCTGAGAAATACCATGTTTTATTGCCGAATCCACGCGCTCACCTTCTCTGTGCCTCCGCGCACGCTTGTCCCATCCTGTTTTTTCAAGCCGCTTATCAGCCTTAAGCAGGCCTGAGCGCCAAGAGCTTCCGGCCCACCGAGCGCCCCCGCCCCAGTCGGCGAGATACTCAACGTGGACGGCGGCTTTCATCTGCACACGCTGTCGACCATGACCGGGGTACCAATCCTCAGCTGCACTCGCTGTGGCACCATGATCGACGATGAGGAACTCGGCAGCGGTCTCGCTGTCCGCGTCGATGGCGAGCTCGTCTGTGAGCTGTGCGTCGATACATTGCCAAGCGCCGCTGTTGTGCGCATCAATCAAGTGCGCGCGCTGCGTGGGCTCGAAGCCACGACCTATTTGGTGAAACTCAAGCACCTGCCACGCTTGCAGCTGTATTCGTTTACGACTTCAGTGAACATCACTCAACATCGTCGTAAAGTTGCGACGGACGGTTTTTTCGAAGCGCCGCTTTTGCCATCGCCTGCGGAGCGTGAGAAAATTCCCGCTTCACCAGTTCGAGTGACGACGGATCGCATCGCGCGTGGGCAATTTCCGGCAAGGACTCCGATGGTGATCGCTGCCGCTGTCACCCTCGTGGTGCTGGGCGGCATTGCGATTGCTTTCGCGGTGATGAGTCCGACGAAAAAAACAGCCCTTCGCCCCGATACGCTGGCCGAACTTCCACCGCCAGTACCCACGAAAGCTTTAAAAACTCGACTTGATTATGCCGTCGATGCTATGGACGCGTGGCTTCAGGCCGCTCCAGATTCCGGCTGCCCAACCGTGGTTTTACAGGGTATTTGCCAAGAGCTTTTGCAGAAACGTAAACGCCAACTTGACGACGCCGAAAGCGCATTGAGCGAACGCCGGCTCGACGATGCCGCCGCTCAGCTCAATGTTTTGGCGCTGCCCGACGACATCGCTTTTCGTCAAGGGCGGGCGCGCGAAAGCGACCTGCACGCGCGCCTGCTGACGGCCCGCACGGTGGCAACGCTGAAGCCGACGGTGGCCATTTCGCCGGCCATTCCGCTGCCGATTCCGCCGCCCATTTCGCCAGTGATTATTCCCGTTCCCGAGCCGGTAACGAACGCCTCTGGCGAGATCACGCTGAAGGCCCCTGATGCACGGATCACGGGAACTCAGCTGCAATTATGCAGCGATCTTACTTTGGGCTACTGGTTCAGCCCTGCCGATTCGGCTTGGTGGAGCGTTACGATTCCCAAGCCTTGCCGCTACCGCGTGACGGTGCTCGTTTCAGGAACCGAAAAAAATATTTGGCTCGCGGTTGAAATTGCCGACCAGGTGTTGGCCGCACCCTCTGTCAGTGACCAAGGTTATTTCCATTATCTCACCCTCGATTTCGGCGTGATGAGCCTTGCTGCGGCAAATAATCTGACGCTGCGACTGCGCTCATTCGACTCAGCGCACTGGAAACCCGTAAACATTCGCTCAGTAACGTTGACGCCGACCACCGACGAAGTCACTCCTGCGCCCGCGCCGATAGCAAGGCCGCCTGCGGTAGTGGAAAAGCCGATCATTCCGTCCACCGTTGCCGCTTGGAACGGTGCCTTCGTTGCCATCGCCAAAGAAAAAAAGCCCAGAACAGTGTCTCTTACTGGCGCGGAACCCATTCCTCAAAATTTACCCGGAGGCGTAACGCAGCTGTTTCGCAGCCTGAAGTCAGCGTCTTTGAAACGTCATGTGGCGACGCTTGATTTGGGAATAGCTTCAGCACTCAACGGTGGAATCGCGCTGTTGATTCATTCCGGGCGTAATGACCGTAAAGAGGTCATTCCCAGCTTAACAGACGCTAAAGGGGAAACGGTTCGCCTTAGTCCGCTGACTTTGCCGAATGACGAATGGACCAGCGTGGTTTTATCGTTGCCTGCAGACGACAGCGTGGACGCCAGCCAGCTCGTCGCGCTGACGCTTGAAGACGTCCCTAAATCTGCGCATATCCCAGATGACGCCGGATTTTTCATCGCCAAGGCGGTGGTGGTTAGCGGGCGATCGGCAACGGTTGCCGATCTAGCCATTCGTCCATCGGCATTGCTTGCCGATCCCAAACGTTTCCTCAATTTGAAAAAGCTGGTCGATGTTCTTGCTCAAAAGCGCAAGAAATCGCCTGGCCAAAAATTCATCGAACCTGCGCGCATTCGTTTTCTGGTTGGCAAATGGTGCGCTGACCAAGCGTGGCAAAAAACCATGAAGCAAAACCTGACGCCCTTCACCGGCGATAAGGCTCCCAACCCGCTGATAGTGAACATGACTTTCACCGAGCTGTGGTTGGATGCCATGATCAAATCGGCCGATGCTTCGCTGGATCCCCAGGCCGTTCATATCGCGGTCTTGTGGACCGGCGGTGAAGAGGCGACTGCTTTTCCCGATGTCCAACAAACGCTCACTAAGTTTTGGGCCAAGCGCATCGACCACATTATTGAGGCCGGCATTTTACCCATCGTCGTCATCGGACCGAATCATCAAACCGCAGAAAAGCGCCTGCTTGCTGAGCAAGTCTGGCAACAGGTTGCCGTTCGCTTTTCTGGTTTACCGGTGATTGATCTCCGTCATTTACCAACGGCCGACAATGGGGCATGGGATGCTGCCACCGCCGCGCAGGCAAACCTGCTGGCGTCCGATGCGATTTATCAAACCGTCATAAATCTCAATCGATTGGGAGTCATCAAGTGACGGTCATTCGCCTTGCCACGCGTGGCAGTAATTTGGCTTTATGGCAAGCGCGCCATGTGGCGGCCTGTTTGCGCCAGCGCCATGCGGGAATTCAGGTGCAGTTGATCGTGGTCAATGCGTCGGGCGACAACGATCACGCAACGCCGCTCTATCGCATGGGAAATATCGGCGTTTTCTGCAAAGAAGTACAGCAGGCCGTACTCGAAAACCGGGCTGATGCTGGCGTTCACAGCATGAAAGATTTGCCCACCAGTGAACCCGACGGCCTCACTATTGCTGCGGTCTTAGAGCGTGCCGATCCGCGTGATGTATTAGTTGGTGCCGCAGCGATCACCGCTCTGCCGCCGAATGCTTTGATTGGTACGTCCAGCTTACGCCGTCAGGCGCAGTTGGCCCACATCCGACCCGATCTGCGCTTCACTTCCATTCGTGGAAATGTTGAAACCCGTCTGCGTAAAGTTCGCGAAGGCGAAGTTGCCGCAACCATCATGGCTTATGCTGGGCTCAAACGCCTGGGCTTGCTGCGCCGCGCTGATGCTGCGCCGCTTGATCCATGGACCACCTGCACGCCCGCGCCCGCGCAAGGCGCTGTCGCTGTCGATTGTCGCGCTGACGATCAGCGCACGCAGATATTGATGGCGGGATTCCATCATCGCGAAACCGCCACCGCCGTGGGCATTGAACGAACGATTCTTGCTGGCTTGGCCGGTGGTTGCTCGCTGCCACTGGGATGCTTCGCCCGCCGTCGCGAGGGTCTTTGGCATTTGCGTATTCGACTTGGGCGTGGCGTTGGACTTTTTGAAACCGAATTGAGCGGATCATCCTGGGAACTACCACGCTTGGCGGCACGAGCGCTGGGCGTGGGATCTACGCTTTCCGGTATCACTCAAGCACCGTGATCTCGCCAAATCCTGCACTTGTTCGGCGACGCATTCCTGGCAAGCATTCCGCCCTTCCACCGTATTCACCTGCCCTTGTGAGGTTTCGTATGTCCAAGCCTGTCCTTAACGTCGCTCTTGTCGGTTACTCGTTTATGGGTCGCGCCCATTCGAACGCTTACCGCCAAGTGAATCACTACTTTGATTTACCATTTCGCGTGGTGCCGAAGGTGCTCATCGGACGTAGCGAAGGCCCGCTGAAAGCAGCTGCGGAACAACTTGGCTGGGAAGAATACAGCACCGACATGGCTGCTGTGCTCAAGCGCGATGACATTCATCTGATCGACGTGGCGACGCCGAATGACAGCCACGCACCGCACTCGATCGCGGCGCTCAAAGCCGGTAAACACGTGCTCTGTGAAAAGCCGTTGGCGCTGAATGTCAAAGAAGCCAAAGCCATGGTTGCTGCGGCGGAAAAAGCCAAAGACAGCAACGGAAAAATCGTCCGCGTTGGTCTGTGGCACAATTACCGTCGTGCGCCTGCTGCCTCGACCGCAGCCAGCTTAATCGCTGACGGCAAACTTGGCGAGATCCGCCATGTTCGTGCGGTGTATCTGCAAGATTGGCTGCTGGACGATGCCTGCCCAGCGACGTGGCGCATGATGGCGAAGACCTGTGGCTCGGGCGCGCATGGCGACCTCAACGCGCATCTCATTGATCTGACCCGCTTCATGACGGGTTTGGAATTTGATGAAGTCAGCGGCATCGAACAAACCTTCATCACCAAGCGCAAAAACGGTGGCGGCAAAGGCATGCTCGACGTCGATGTCGACGATGCGTTGTTGTTCATCGCTAAATTGTCCAACGGTGCGCTGGCCAGCTTCGAAGCCACCCGCGCTGCGGCAGGTCGCAAGAATTTCAACTGCATTGAAATCAACGGCACCAAAGGTTCGATTATCTGGAATTTCGAACGCATGAATGAATTGCAGGTCTACACCGTCGAAGACGAACCCCGTCACAAGGGCTTCCGCACGGTGATGTGCATGGACGGTGGCGCACATCCTTACGCTGGCAATTACTGGCCAGACGGCCATGTCCTGGGCTACGAACATTGCTTCATCAACATGCTCGCCGATTTCGTCAAAGCCCTAGCCAGCGGCGAAGAATTCCGTCCGAATTTTGCTGACGGCCTTGCCAATCAAGAAGTGCTCGACGCGTCACTCTTGAGCGCCAAAACCAAGAAGTGGGTCAAAGTCGCGCGTAGCCAAAAGCTCAAGCCAGCGAAGGCGCTCAAGGCTGGCGCTAACAAATCTCTGCTGTGATCGTTTCCGCTCGCCAACCACGAACCCACCACGAACCACTAACAAAGTCAGGATCGCCATGAAAGGCCCCGCCATTTTTCTCGCCCAGTTCATGGGTGACGCTGCTCCCTTCAACTCGTGGCCAACCATTACCAAATGGGCTGCTTCGCTCGGCTACAAAGGCGTGCAGGTCCCCTCGTGGGATAGCCGTTGCATCGACCTGAAAAAAGCAGCGACCTCAAAAACGTACTGCGATGAATTCGCCGGAATTGCCAAAGCGAACGGTTTGGAAATCACCGAACTGGCGACTCATTTGCAGGGACAATTGGTCGCCGTGCACCCCGCTTATGACGAACAATTCGACGGCTTCGCTCCGCCAGAAGTACGTGGCAATCCCGCCGCACGTACCGCCTGGGCCGTTGAACAGGTCAAGCTGTGTTTGACCGCGTGTAGGAATTTCGGCGTCACCGCGATGCCATCGTTCACCGGCGCTTTGTTGTGGCACACCATGTACCCATGGCCGCAGCGCCCAGCCGGTTTGGTTGAAGAAGGCTTCGCCGAACTCGCTCGGCGCTGGTTGCCGATTCTTGATCACGCCGAATCGGTTGGCGTTGATGTCGCGTGGGAAGTTCATCCTGGCGAAGACGTGCACGATGGTGCGACCTTCGAATTGTTGCTCAAACATTTGAAGAATCACCCGCGCGCGAATATCCTCTACGATCCATCTCACTTAGTTTTACAGGGCATGGATTACAGCGCCTACATCGATCACTATCACTCGCGCATCAAGTGCTTTCACGTCAAGGACGCCGAGTTCCGTCCCGACGGTCGCGTCGGCGCTTACGGTGGTTACCAGGGCTGGAAAGAACGCGCCGGTCGCTTCCGTTCGCTCGGCGACGGCCAGATCGACTTTAACCGCATTTTCAGCCAACTCACCCAGTACGGCTTCAAAGGCTGGGCCGTGCTCGAATGGGAATGCTGCTTGAAAGATCCTGAGCAAGGCGCCGCCGAAGGCGCGCCGTTTATCGCTCGTCACTTGATCAAGCAGTCCGCAAAAGCGTTCGACGACTTCGCCGGTACT
>JANMYZ010000277.1:0-2104 GCA_031382605.1 Planctomycetota bacterium
CCACGATCACGCCACAACCCGCTGACGATGATGTGATCGTTTGACGGGCCGTGTAGTGATATACATACAACAACTATCCCTCGTATTCCCGAATTGATATCCAGTCGCCCGGCGACCTCTCAATGTGCCAAAACCATCTCCCATTCACTTGATGTTTGCAGATGTCTTTAGCTGCGGCTGACAACGAGGGAAATATTGTACCATTGTAGCGCACCGAACCATCGGGCCTCATGCGAGCCTTATAGAGCTTGCCATTTCGACGTGCCCGGATCGAGCGAGTGCGTTTCGGTTCCTGGGAGTTTTTTGCGACTTTGAATGGGCGTCCAAGTAGGTGATCCTTGGCAATGCGGTGTTTGGCGTCCAATTCGCGCTCGAACTTGCGGTCAAGGTTCTCGGCCCCCGACAGTCGACCACGCTGCTTGTTGCCCGGTGGCTGGGCGACACGAATGAGCAAGGATTCAAGTTCACGCAGATGGACATCGCCGATGGTCAAATACACGCTCATCGAATCCCACGCTCCACGATGGTGATCTTTGACGTGGCTTTTGAGACGTCGGCGAAGATCGGAAGCTAGGCCTGTGTAGTAGAGCTTCTCGCTCTTGAAGAGGGCATAGATGCCATTTCGCTGACCGATGAATTTTCGGATCAGATCGGGATGCTCTTCCAGTGCCTGCTCATTACCCATAAGTCCGTGCCAGTATGAATTTGTTCTGTTAATGGCCGAGGGCGGTGTTAAACATTCCTCTCTGGAGGGCGCTGCATGTCCTGGGCCAACGATGAATTCGAACATGTTTCTCTGGGCGACCAGCGCTTGAATAAGCGGGTGGTGAAGATTGCTGAGCGTTTGGGCACTTCTCCGAAGGCGAGTGTGCCGAAGGCGTGTGGTGGGTGGGCTGAGACCAAGGCTGCGTATCATTTTTTCGATCATGATGGGGTGACTTCGCAGCAGGTGCTGGCGCCGCATGTGGAAAAAACTCGTGAGCGGATGAAGCTGGAATCGGTGGTTTTGTGTTTGAACGATACGACGGAGGTTGATTTCACGCGTGCATGTCCGGCGGTTGGTCTTGGTCCGTTGAATTATAATTTTCAGTCTGGTTTTTTGCTGCATCCGTTGTTGGTGGTGACGCCGGAGCGGTTGTGTCTTGGGGTGTTGGATGCGCAGTGGATGGTGCGCGATCCAGAAACATTTGGTCAGAGTACCGCAACGAAAAAACATCGTCCGCTGGAGGAGAAAGAAAGTTATCGTTGGCCGACGGCATTTTCGCAAATCTGCGAACATGCGGTGTTGATGCCGGACACGCGTCTGGTTTATGTGGCCGATCGCGAAGGTGATATTTACGAGTTGTTGGAAGCTGCTCAGGGTGCGCCCGCTGATATATTGATCCGCAGTTGCCAAGACCGAGCGCTGGAAGATGGCCAACATTTACATGCTGCCGTCGCGGCGACACCCGCGCTTGGTACGGTACATGTCGCCGTTCCGCGCGCCGACGGCCGCGCGGCGCGCAGCGCATGTCTGACGCTACGCAGCGCGCGTTTGACGCTGCGACCGCCCTATCGCAAAGGGAAAAAACTTGAGCCGATCGCCATCACCATCATCCGCGCGCAGGAAGAAAATCCTCCCGCCGGAGTCGAACCGCTCGACTGGATTCTGCTGACCAATCGCAGCGCCACCACCCTCGACGAAGCTCATACTTTGTTGCGCTGGTATGTTTGCCGCTGGCAAATCGAAATATTTTTCCGCATCCTCAAAGCCGGATGCGGCATCGAAAATCTCCAACTCGAAACCTTCAAACGCCTGCAAGTCGCCATCTCCATTTACCTCATCATCGCCTGGCGCATTCAATACATGCTCTCGCTCGGCCGAGACGGCCCCGACCTCCCCTGCGAAACGCTTTTCGACCGCGAAGAATGGCACGCCGCCTGGATCGTCAGCGAACGCACCGCACCGCCCGCCGAGCCACCCAAACTCCAAGAAATGATCCGCATGATCGCCTCGCTCGGCGGCTTCCTTGCCCGCAAAAGCGACGGAGAACCCGGACCACAAACCCTCTGGATCGGACTCGACATGGTCCGTCACTTCGTCACCGCCCTCGCCGCACAAGCC
>JANMYZ010000278.1:0-3612 GCA_031382605.1 Planctomycetota bacterium
CTTTCGTACGTGTAGCGATTTCTTCGGATAGCACGGAAAAATTGAACCTTAGTACTACAGAGCACCAGAGCACCAGAGGAAGAGAGAGAACGCTCCGTCAAAATAGCGAAACCCTTTTGGGTGACCGTTCAAATCAGCCTGACTTTTTCTCTGCTCTGGTGCTCTGTGTTCAATTTTGAATTTCCAGATCGCTTCCTAATAGGCAGTGGAAAACATGCGGCTAAACCACCGTAAAAAGCGGTCGATCAGCACATAAATCGCAGGCACAACAATCAAGCTCAGCAAGGTCGATACCAGGACGCCGCCGATGACGGCGATGGCCATCGGCGCGCGAATTTCACCGCCAGGACCAAGGTTCAGTGCCAGCGGCACGGCGGCCAGCATGGTTGCCCCAGAGGTCATCAATATCGGACGTAGGCGGATTGGCCCGGCGAGCTGCATGGCCTCGGCGGCGCTTCGGTTCACGTCGCGTTCGCGCAATTGGTTGGCGTAGTCGACCAGAATGATGGAATTCTTTTTCGCGATACCCATCAGCAACAACAGTCCGATGGCGCTGAACATGTTGAAAGACTGTCCGCCGAGCCACAGCGCGATGGCGGCGCCGGAGAGCGATAATGGTAATATCGACAACACCGTTATCGGATGAAGAAAGGAGTTAAATTGGGCGCCCAAGACCATGTAGGCCGCGATCAAACCCAAGGCGAGGGCAAATCCAAGACTGGCCATACTATCATTGAAACTGGCGCTGACGCCGGTCATTACGAGGTGATATTCCTTGGGTAATTCTTTGCCGATTTTCTCGACGAAGGCGAGCGCTTCTTGTTGGGAATGGCCTTCAGCCACGTTGGCATAAATGCCCACTGCGCGCTGCCGGTTAGAACGTCGGATATCTTGCATCGCTGGACGCTCTTCGGTGGTGACGAGCGATGACAGCGGCACCAAATCACCACTACGTGAGCGCAGACGAATATGCTGGAGATCTTCTGGGCGAGAGCGTTGTCCTGACAGCAAACGTACGCGAATATCCATGCGCCGATCGCCGGAAGAAAATTTCCCGGCCAAGACACCGCCGACCAGTGCATTGAGTGACGTTGCGACATCTTGCATTGATATGCCAAGATCTGCACAACGAGCGCGGTCTGGAATGATGCGAAGTTCAGGCATGGCCAAATCGGCATCACTGTCGAGATCGGTAACAAATCCGCTGCTCTGTAAGCGCTGCATGAGGTCACTGCTCTGTTTGATTAATCCATCCCAATTCGGTCCACGCACCGAGAATTCAACCGGGAACCCACGCTGAGCCGTAAAAGTCTGCTGAGATGGATCCATGATCATGGACCGCAGGCCTGGAATGGCGCGTAATTCGCGGCGCAGTTGTTCTTGAAAAGCGCTTTGGCTGAGCGTGCGTTCAGAACGCGGTAGCAAGGTGACAAAGGCGGTGGCGGCGTTGACTCCGTTGTCGCGAAAGCTGCCAACATAGGAAAAGACGCGCTCAACTTCGGGACGGGCCTGAATGAGCGCTTCGGCTTTTTTAACCAGAGCATCCGTTTCAGCTAAGGAAGAGCCGACGGCGGCTTGCAGCCGTATTTGCAGGCGCGATTGATCTTGTGACGGGATCATCTCTTGCGGAATAAGGCGAAAGATACCCAGTGAAAAAACAAAGATGGCTACAGCTGCGCCAAGAATCTTCCACGGATGACCGAGGCCATTTTTTAGCACTCGGGCATAAGTGCGTTCCATCCAGGCAAATGACGCTTCGGCAAAACGGCCGATGGGGCCACGGCGAGCTTCATGGCGAACGGTAAGAATTTGAGCACAGCGTGCCGGAGCGAGCGTGACGGCTTCAAGGTAGGAGAGCATCACCGCAACGCACAAGGCGATGCCGAACTGCAAAAAGAACTGCCCGATCATTCCGCCCATAAATAAAACCGGAGCAAAAATAGCGATCACGGCAATGGATGAAGCTAAAGCGGCAAAGGAAATTTCACGAGTCCCATTTTTAGCGGCGCGCATGCGATCTTCACCAAGTCGCTGATGTCGGGTGATATTTTCCATCACCAAAATCGCATCGTCGACTACCAGGCCAACGGCCAAGCCAAGGCCCAGCAGAGTGAACGTATTTAGGGTAAAGCCGAGAAAATAGAGCACCGCAACGGTGCCCAGCAACGATACCGGAATGGCCAGAACCACATTGATCGTACTCGACCACGAGCCGAGAAAGAACCAGCACATCACTGACGTCAGCACGATGGATAGCAGGATCTCGAACTGCATCTCATGAACGGATTCACTAAGGAACGTGGTCGCGTCGTAGCTGATGCTGAAGTCCATTCCGGTTGGCAGCGTTGGACGAATTTCGTCCATGACTTTCCGTACTTCAGCGGCAACAGCGATCGCATTCGCGCCGCGTTTTTTCTTAATCCCAAAACCTTGAGCGGTGTAGCCGTTGACCCGTGAAGTCCGGCGAATGTCCTCAAACCCGTCTTCCACGACGGCAACTTGTTCCAGTCTGATCGGTGTGCCGCCGCGCTCAGCGATCGTCAATTTTCGTAGGGTGGTAAGGTCCATCGCCTCACCCATCACCCGAACATTGGTTTCGCGACCGCCATTGATTAATTGGCCAGCAGGTAATTCGATGTGTTGACGGCGCAGGGCGTCGGTCACTTCAGCGACGGTAAGTCCTTGAGCATCGAGTTGATGAGCATCCAGCCATACCCGCACGTTGCGTTCAATTGAGCCACCCATCATCACTTCGCCCAGGCCAGGAATTAACTGCAGGCGATCTTTGATGCGGTAGCGAGCGTAGTCACTCAATTCTTGCCGTGAAAATGGGCCGTATAAGCCCAGCCACATGATCGGAGAATCTTCCGGGTTGGATTTACTGACGGTTGGGGGATTGATGTCCTTGGGCAATTTACGCTGGGCGGTTGACACCTTCGCTGCGGTGTCTTGCAGCGCGAGGTCGATGTTGCGGTTAATGTCAAATTCGAGGCTAATCGTTGCGCCACCTTGACGTGCGATGGAGCGAATCGCTTTGACGCCCTCAACCTGGGCCAAGGCTTCTTCTAAAATTTCAACGACGTCATTTTCGACGACGACGGGCGCAGCGCCTTCCCATTCAACGGCGATCGAGACCACAGGAATATCGACGTCGGGAAGTTGGCTGATGCCGATTTTCCAGAAGGATAACAACCCAAGTAAGACGACGGCACTCATCAACATCCACGCCATCACTGGGCGGCGAATGCAGGCGTCAGTCAATCTCATCGTGTGGTGCCTGCGGCTGGTGCGATGACTTTCGGAGTATGATTACTGTCTGTCGTCGCTGGGGCTGTCGCGGTGTTTTCTGCCGCGTCGCTTTCTTGAACCTGCAATAGCGAGCCGTCATCTAACGCTTCAGCTCCGCGAATAATCAGACGTTGACCGTGATCAAGTCCGCTACGCACGGCCACGCGACCGTCAGGTGTGCGCAGCCCAAGGGTCAGCATTCGGCGCACGGCAACGGTTTGTTCGCCGCGTTGTTCAGCGACAAAAGCCACAAAGCCAAGGTCGCTCGGGCGCACGGCAGTGAGGGGGATGACGGGGAATTTCTCCGTACTGCCAACCGGAATG
>JANMYZ010000335.1:0-3174 GCA_031382605.1 Planctomycetota bacterium
TGCTGAAAGAAGTGTACGCCGACTTCGGTTTCGGCGACGACAAGGTCATCGTTAAATTTTCGACCCGCCCAGCCACCCGCGTCGGCGACGACGCGACCTGGGATCGTGCGGAAAACGCGTTAGCCGATGCCTGCAAACAAGCGAACTTGGCCTACACCGTTGCTCCCGGCGAAGGCGCGTTCTACGGCCCCAAGTTGGAATTCACCTTGGTCGATGCGCTCGGTCGTCACTGGCAATGCGGCACCATTCAAGTCGACTACCAGCTGCCTTCACCTGAACGTCTCAACGCCACTTTCGTCGGTGAAGACGGACAAAAACATCATCCCGTGATGTTGCACCGCGCCATTCTCGGTTCGCTCGAACGTTTCGTCGGCATTCTGATTGAACACTTCGCCGGAAAATTCCCGCTGTGGCTGGCACCCGAACAACTCCGTCTGCTGCCCATCACCGACGATCAAATTCCTTACGCCGAAGAAGTCGTCAAACAACTGACCGACGCCGGTATCCGCGCCACCGTCGACCGCACGCCAGACAAACTCGGTGCCAAGATTCGTCTGGCTCGCAACGACCGCGTGACCTACTTCGGCGTCCTCGGCGGCCAAGAAGTCACCGATCAGACCATCGCCCTGCAAGCACAAAACGGCGACAAAGTCGGGACATTCCCAGTCGACGACGTCATCGCGCGGATGCTTGAAGAAATCGCCGAGAAAACTTTGCCGGTAATAGCAGCGCCAGTTTGATGTCCGTTTGATATCCGATGTCCGATGTCAAACACAGCCTAAAAACCGCGATGGATAGAACACAGAGCCCCAGAGAACCAGAGCAGAGAAAGACTTAAACTCTTTTTTTACGATCACCCAAAAGTGATCCGCTGTTTCGACGTAACGCCCTGTCTTTTCCTCTGGTGCTCTGGTTCTCTGTGTTCTATTGCTGGATTTAGGTTCATCGGACATCGGACAAATTAAGGATTGTACGCATTTTCCCCGTGCTGCGCGTAGTCCAGGCCGTTGACTTCGTCGGTCTCTGTTTCGCGCAGGCCGATGGTTTTGCCGACGACGAACAGGATCAGCGAGGTGCCGAGGGCGCTGATAATAATGGTCAGTACCATCGCGCCGAATTGCACCAGCACCTGACCGGCCATGCTTTGGCCGGTGGCGTAACCAACGCCGCCAAGCGCGGTCGTGGCGAAGATGCCGGTGCCAATCAGGCCGACCATGCCGCCGATGCCGTGGACGCCAAAGACGTCTAAGCTGTCGTCGAAACCGAAGCGTCGTTTGAGATGCGTGACCACGTAGAAGCTACACGCTGAGCCAACCGCGCCGATGATCAGTGCGCCGATCGGACCAACCATACCGCAGGCCGGAGTGATGGCGACCAAGCCAGCAACCGCGCCGGTGGCAATGCCGACTGCGCCGGGTTTGCCGACCTTGCACCATTCGATGATGAGCCAGGTAAAGCCGCCCATCGCGGCGGCAATCTGCGTGGTATATGCCGCCCGCGCGGCGAATTCATTAGCGGCAACCGCACTACCCGCATTGAAGCCGAACCAGCCGACCCACAGCATCGCCGCACCGGTAATACACATCGCGGCGTTGTGCGGCACCATTGCGTGCTGCGGCCAGCCAACGCGACGGCCAACGATGATGGCGCAGACTAAACCCGCGATGCCAGAGTTGACTTCCACCACGGTGCCGCCGGCAAAATCCATCAGGCCGAACAACGCACCGAGCGACGCAGGACCGCCCCACGCCATGTGACAAATCGGGATGTAAACAAACGTCAGCCACAATGCGCTGATCCATAGCACCGCGCTGAATTTCATCCGCTCAGCAAACGCGCCGACCAGCAAGGCCGGCGTAATGATGGCAAAGGTGAGCTGGAAGAAAAAGAACACCGGTTCGGGAATGGTACTTGCCATCGGTGCGACGCTGGTCGGCGTGACGTTGAGCAACAACGCTTTATTGAAGGTGCCGATAATTGAGTTCCACGAAAACTTGTCGGCGACCTGACCAGTGGTGTCGAAGGCCAAGCTGTAGCCATAGAGCATCCACAGCACCGTCACCAAACAGGTGATGGCAAAACATTGCGTAAAAATGGTCAGCACATTTTTCGTGCGCACTAAACCGGCATAAAACAGCGCCAGACCTGGGATGGTCATGAACAACACCAACACGGCACTGATCAGCACCCACGCGGTATCTCCGCTGTTGAATACGGGTGGCGGAACGGTCGCGACCGCCACGGCGGTATCCGCCGCATTATCCGCCAAGGGCAACACGTCAGCAGCCACGGCTGAAAGCACCGCTATCATCGTCACCAAGCCAGAGCGAAGTAAGGGGCACCAGGTCATGCGGTCGTCTCCAAAAACGTGACCTCTGCAAATAGCAGCAGTTCGATTTTGTAAACGGAGCAAACAATGAGCGAATGCTAAATGATAAAGCAGCGCACCATGCGCGCTCACATCACCATTTTTTGTTCCAGCTTAGCAGAGAACAACGACTTATCACTTTTTTTCATGGCTTGCCCTCGCCCATGCGACTTGGTGTAAGCACAATCGTAGCCGATCCGATCGCGCGCTGCCGAGCGAAAAAGTTCTCTTTCGCTTCCGTCCACCCACCGCATTCTGCCGCCCGTTCAGTCATCTTTTTCGACCCGATATTCACCTCTCGTTTACTTCCCTACGGAGCATGCCATGGATCTCGATTCTCTGATGCGCGGCCTCGGCCCTATCCAAGACACCATGAAAAAAGCGGAGAGCGAACGCGCCTCGGCCCAATTCGAAGGCAAGGCTGGCGGCGGAGCGGTCAGCATTCGTTTGCGTGGAAATCTCACCGTCACTGGCGTCACCATCGCGCCCGCCGCCGCCCAAGCCGCGACCGGCGATCCCAGCATGCTCGAAGACCTCGTGCTGGTGGCGCTTACCGACGCTCTGAAACAATACACCGCCCGTTTCGGCTCCAGCCCGGATGAGCAAATTCAAAAACTGATGGGCGGCAGCGACCTCGCATCGTTAATGGGACCACTCATGCGTGGCTTAGGACGTTGAGGCACAGCCTACTCGCGCTCGACGTTTGCGAATCGCTCCGGCTCACCGCGAGTTCATCATCCTAAACGCGGCAGTAAGACTTCAAACTTCCAGCATGCCAGGGTCGCCGGTCGCGGCTTGGGCGGCGG
>JANMYZ010000343.1:0-3169 GCA_031382605.1 Planctomycetota bacterium
ACGAAAACGAAATCATATCACGCGATAAAGCCAAAGCAGTCGAAGCGATGGGGTTCGAAAAGATTCGCGTGCGCAGTCCGCTGACGTGCGAATCGCGCGCTGGTATTTGTCAAATGTGCTACGGCATGGATTTGAGTCGCGGCTTGGCTGTCGAACACGGCGTCGCGGTGGGCATCATCGCCGCGCAGTCGATCGGTGAACCAGGCACGCAGCTGACCATGCGTACCTTCCACATCGGTGGTGTGGCCGGCGTGAAGACCGAAGAAACCAACTACAAGTCACGTAAGCCAGGTAAACTGGTCTACGAAAACTTGCGCACGGTTATCAACGGCAACAAAGAAGTGGTCGTGCTCAATCGTAACGGTGAGCTCGTCATTCTTGATAAGAACAATCGCGCCATTGAACGCTTTAAAGTCCCGGTCGGTTCCAAGCTGTTGGCCAAAGACGGCGCGGTGATCGAAAAAGGCGTCATGGTTGTTGAGTGGGAAGCGGCGAACATTCCGATTCTCTCCGACGTCGCGGGTACGGTGCGCTTCGAGCACATCATTCCTGAAGTGACCATGCGCGAAGAGCGCGATCCTGCGACCGGCATTATCAACCGCGTTATTCTTGAGGGTAAGGGCGACCTGCATCCTCAGATCTTGCTAGAAGATGATTCGGGCAAACCGATCGCGCACTATCCGATCCCTGAAAAGGCAACCTTGCGTGTTGCTGAAGGCTCGAAGATCGCCGGCGGTACGTTGCTGGCGTCGACTCCGCGCGAAATCGCCGGTACCCACGACATCACTGGTGGTTTGCCACGTGTAACCGAGTTGTTCGAAGCTCGTCCGCCGAAAGAACCAGCCGTTATGGCTGAAATCGACGGCACCGTCGACTTCGGCGAACGTAAGCGCGGCAAGCGTACGATCATCGTGCGCGGTGATTCGGGCACTGAAGTCGAGCATTCGATTCCTCAGGGCAAACACTATCGCGTCCACAAGGGCGACCGCGTCAAAGCTGGCGATGCGCTGGTCGACGGCGTGTTGGTGCCGAAAGACTTGTTGCGCGTCTGTGGCGAAGAAGCCTTGCAGGACTACCTGATTACCGAAATTCAGGCGGTTTATCGCGCTCAAAACGTGAAAATCGACGACAAGCACATCGAAACCATTGCCCGTCAGATGCTGCGTAAAATCGAAATCATCGATCCAGGTGATCTGCCCTACTTGCAGGGCCAGCTGGTCGACAAGATTCGCGTTCGCGAAGAGAACCAACGTGCGATCGCTGAAGGCCGTCGTCCGGCGAATTTCGAACCCAAGCTCATGGGTATCACCCGTGCCGCCTTGCAGTCGGAATCGTTCATCTCGGCGGCTTCCTTCCAGGAAACCACCAAGGTCTTGGCCGACGCCGCGCTCGCGGGTCGCAGAGATCCGCTCTTGGGCCTCAAGGAAAACGTCATCCTTGGCCACTTGATTCCCTGCGGTACCGGTTTCATCACCTACAAGGGTGCTCAAATCGAGAAGCTGGGAGCCCCAGTTGTAATCCCAGAAACCATTGCTAGCGTCCGCGCCCCCGTTCAGGAGTCCGTCAGTGCCCACGATTAATCAGCTCATTCGCAAGGGTCGCCAAACGCAGGGCGTCAAGAGCAAGAGTCCGCAGTTAGAAAACAACCCGTTTAAACGCGGTGTTTGCCTTCAGGTCAAAACCATGACCCCGAAGAAGCCGAACTCAGCGCTGCGTAAAATCGCGCGCGTTCGTCTTTCGAACGGCAAAGAAATCACCGCCTACATCGGTGGTGAAAAGCACAATCTCCAGGAACACAGCTTGGTGCTGATCCGTGGCGGTCGCGTTCACGATCTTCCCGGTGTGCGTTATCACATCGTGCGCGGCAAGCTCGACTGCCAGGGCGTCCAAGGCCGTAACCAGAGCCGTTCGCTCTACGGCACCAAGCGTCCTAAGAAAAAGTAGCTGCGAGCTTGCGAGTAATGTGCTACGAGTCATGTGACTCCAGCCGTTGCTCGTACGTTGCTTAACTCGTAGCTCGATGCTCGCAGCTCGTCGCTACCAAGTACCTCCCAGGCTCAAGTCCTGAGATTTAAGGGAAAAATCATGGCTTTTCCGCCACGTAAATCACGTCACGACGAACCAACCGGCGAAGAGCTTCAAGAAGCCGCCGCCGCTGCCAATGCCGAAGCAGCTGGCGTCATCGTCAACGAAGACGGTTCGATCACTCTCGCCGACGGCTCACTGCCGAAAGGCCCGGTCCCGCAGCGTTGGGTTGGCCTCGGCTTGATGCCTGATGGTCGTTACAACAGCTTGTTGGTTGCCAAGTTCGTCAACTGCTTGATGTACGACGGCAAAAAAGTCACTGCTGAAGGCATCTTTTATGACGCCATGAAGCAAATCGCCGACAAGCTGAAGTCCGATCCTCTGCCGGTGTTCGAGCAGGCGCTCGAAAATGCCAAGCCGTTGGTCGAAGTTCGCTCGAAGCGTATCGGCGGCGCCAACTACCAAGTTCCTATCGAAGTCAGCCGCAAGCGTCAGCAAGCCCTGGCGATCCGCTGGATCCTCGAAGCCGTGCGTGGTCGCAAAGGCCGCCCAACTGCTGAAAAGCTCGCCCAGGAACTGGTCGACTGCTACAACAAGACCGGCACCACCGTGCAGAAGCGTGAAAACACGCACCGCATGGCCGAAGCCAACAAGGCGTTCTCGCACTTCGCGTGAACGATTTGACTTGAGATGCGGCCCATCAGCCGCATCGCGTGCAAGAAATATGCACAAAAAGAAGGAGAGCGGAATTCCGCTCTCCTTCTTTTCGTTAAATCGTTTTACCAAATAAAGACAGGTGTCCGGTCTAACGGCAGCTTCGGTGCAATTTTTTGTAGTCCTATCTCACACACGCATTTACCCATTCTTCACCTGTTACACCGCATAGCTCTACAGTCGGTGGTAGAATTCCCGACGATCATTCCTGAGCTGACCATGACAAACCTTTCCACTCTGACGTCCGTCCACCTCAACGAAGAGTTGGTTGCCACTGACCTTCACGCCGAGGCCTTAGCGTTAGCCCAGCGAGTGACGCATAAATTGCGAACTCCGACCCCGACTGCGCCCATGTCTATCGTGGAAGATGAGTACGAACCACATCCAGTGATGGAACGCAAAGTCGTGAATAAATCCATTACCTAAACGC
>JANMYZ010000387.1:0-2750 GCA_031382605.1 Planctomycetota bacterium
CACTGCGTGCCGAACAGCGCTTTGCTGTGGAGCGCGATTTGCCCAATCGCTGTGCCTGATAAATGCGACCATTTCAGATTGACCAAAAAATCAGCGGTGCCCTGACCGAGCAAACCCATCGCCATGAAATTCGCATCGCCACCGATGGGCACCGCTTCGCTGATGGTCGCATTCGCGAGCAGCGCCGTGGTGCCGATGCGGTTCACGCCCAGTATATACGGATAGAGCCGCAGATGCGGTTTCTGCCCGGCTGCCTCCATCATCGCGTCGGCGAGATAGAGCGTATCGACTGATGGCCGCGAGGCGGACTCACCAGGCAGACGTTGAGAACCAGGCGGAGAAACGGTGGTGGCGTTCATGAGGGATCTCGTGGGACATGGGGAAGAAAATCACGGACTGATAAAAAACAGAGCACCAGAGCACCAGAGAAAATAAATGGTTATAAAGGGCCGCTCATCCACTTTTTCGTTTGCGCTGGATTCTTTCTCTGCGATACGGCCCGTGCAGCGGTAGCGCGTGGACGCGATCGATCGGCGTGATCACTTGCAGGCCGTTGGGGAATTGCAGCAGCGCTTGCGGTTTGGAAATGATCGCACGCATACGTTTGCTGGTCGAATCGGCGGCCTCGACATAGGCGAGTAAATAATTGCCGTCATCGCTCTGCCACAGCACGCGTTGCCCTGGACGCAGGTGATAACCCGCGCTGGTGACGGGATTACGACGCGTGCTAAGTGGGCGCTTTACGACCGGCCTCATTGCGCTGGGCGCATCAACACGCCCTCGAAAGTCAACGTCAGCGGGACCGTGGCGGAGAGCACCGCTGGGTTCTCGATGTCGATCGACGGCTTGAAGATCTGCTGGGGCGGCAACAGAATCGGATGATCGAGCGAGTAGAATCCATCGCTGAATTCGCCATAGAGATTCAGCACGTCACTGCGCGTCAGCAGCAATGATAAGGGCGCTTCAAAAAATGGTTTGTCGCCCACCGTCAGGGTGAAATACCCGCGCTTCGACAGCACCTGAATATCCGCGAGCAGCGCGTCCGCCGTCGGCATCACGCGGATACCAGCGATCAAGAAGTGTCGTGGATTATCGAGCTGGCTTTGTCCGTCGAAGTTGGTGAACAACCGCGAACGGCCCTGCGCACCTTTGAAGTAGGTGAATTTTCCAGGACCAGTGATGTCGAGTTGATCGTACAACGGCTGGCTGATTTTCTGAAGCTTCGATACGTGATCGGGCAGCTTCACGTGGCGGAGGATGTCTTTGTTGAACATGGGATTTCCCTTGGGGGAAAGAAGTGGGGAGGGAAAGAAGATGAAGAAAGAAACGCGCGGCGGTTTATGGTCGCACCAGGGCGTTGAGCGAATTCGCTCGTCCCGTGAGCGGACAGCCAAGGCCGTTGAGGTACGTCATCACCAACGGTTGGTCGGCATCCGTACCGATGCCAGGACCGGCGATGCTGTCGTTCGGCATGTCGCCATCGGCCATCGGCATCTCACCGGGATCGCCGTCATTCATCGCGTCGTCATCGGCGAGACCTTGGATGGAACCGTCCTCATCGGCGATGCCGTCGACCGGAATTGGCTCACCGTTGCCAACACCTGACAACCAATTCACCGGATTCGCTTTGCCACCAGCGCGATACCACGGCTGCGCAGCGGATGCGACCGCAGCAGCGATTTGTGGCTGCGCCTGCAACGCTGGCGTGCGCAGCGCGACCTCCACCGACGTAGGCGCGACGAATTTTTCCATACCAGGAATTTTCGCGACCACCGGCGCGGTGGTGCCGGGTTTGGCCAGCTCGATCAGCGCAACCGCCAAACCACCGGCCAACATCTGCCGACGCGTTTTGGTGTCTTTCGGCAAACGACTGAGCATCAGCGCGGTGCCCGCGTAACTCGCAAAGTTTACCAGTCGCGCCATGCCCGGCGCCATCACTGGCATGATGCGACCAAGCTGCACGTTGAGCACACCACCGGCCAACGCCGTGCCGAGCGCTCCGCCACCGACGAAAAGAATTCCCTTTGGATTCTTTCCCAGATCAGCGAGCGCAGCGCCAAGCCCTTTGAAATCAGCGATCACGCCACGGCCCATATCCGCAGCGCCAGGAGGATTCCGACGCGTGCGTTTCTTCGACGCGGTTGGTTTCGCTGCTACGGCGAATTTCAACGGCACCGACACCGCACGCTTAGGAGCCGCACGCGTCACTTTTTTCTGCGCAGATTTATCGCGAACCGCGACGCGCTTGCGCACCGACGGCAGCACCACGCCCGGATGGCGCTGCGCCTGCAACGTCGCCCGATCACGGGCGATAATCGCATTCGGCCCCGTGCGCCACGGAGTTTTGCTACCGACGCGCCAATAGAGGCTGCTCGGATTGGTGCGGCGTTTGGCGGCGCGGGATTTGGTCTTCTTCGGCATGGCTTTTCCTCGGCGGTTGGTGGTGCCACGCGGAGGATTACCGATGACGGCGAGAGCAAGGCCGGGCGGGTTGGTCATCAGGACTGCGGGCATGGCGATAAGTCATGAGCGCCGGGAATTCGCCACCAATTGCCAGGAATGCCAGAAACTAACCAAGAATCCAATCGCGCACGGTGAAGCGATTTCCTGCGCGACGAATGACATACCAATGCCCGGCCTGATCGACATCGAGGCGCGGCATACTGCGCTCTGGGTAATGGCTGACAGCATGCGGTTGCGTGGTGCCGTGGCCGCGCTCTCCACGATCACCGAAGTGATGGACCCAATGG
>JANMYZ010000440.1:0-2190 GCA_031382605.1 Planctomycetota bacterium
TGACGGCGCCAACGCATTACCACCGGATCCATTGCCGATTTGGATATCGGTATTTGCCCCAGGCACATAAAGCGAACTCCAATTGCTCGCCACATTCCAATCAGTGCTGGTGGTGCCATTCCATACATTTGTCGGACTGGAAACCGTGATGGTGACGGCGGTGGCGGTGTTACTGAGCGTCAACAGGTACGCGTTTGATCCCGCCGTCACGCCTTTGGTCGTGCCGCCGCCAACAAACTGCCACGTACCGCCATTAAGCCCGCTGCTGGCGGTGATGATATTGTATGAGCCCGCAACCGTCAGGCTGGTACCCACGCTGGTGACGCCGATGGAGTTCGTTCCACTGCACGACGCTGCGAGCGTTGCTGCCAAGACATCCGCGCCGCCGCTGCTCAGATTAAAATTTAAAATAGCATCGCCGATGGTCAGTGCGGTGGACGCAAAGCTGGCGTTTTGTTGCAGATTAAACCCGCCCACCGCGGCGTCGGTTTGATCAAAGATCGCACCACTGGCCAACGTCAGCGTCGCACCAGTAGCACCCATGCCAGTGGTGCCAGCACTCACCGTCCCACTGCCGGGATTGGGCGCAAAGGTCGCGCCGTTGGCCACCGCAATAGCGGTATCAGCAAGCGATCCGCCGCTGGCGAGACTGAGCGTGCCAGCGCTGACAGTCGTTGCGCCGGTATAGGTATTCGCGCCAGACAAGGTGTAGGTGCTAGAAATTACCGCGAGAGAACCTGCGCCGCTGATGACACCAGAGAACGTGCTGGGAGTCGATGAGCGTTGGCCAAGGGTCAAAAGCTTTCCCGAGTTGATCGTTATGGAATTAGCAACGGTCACCGCCGCCGAAGTCATTACTCCGCCGTTTACGCCTGACGGAATATTGACGACCAAGGTGCCGGTACCCAACGCAGTGCTGTTACCAATATCTATCAAAGGTACGTCGGTACCCGACCCCAGCGTGGTGCCACCAGTATACGTATTTGCTCCTGTGAAGCGTAGCAGTCGCGAATTACCATCTCCGGATATCTGAACCGCGCCCGCGCCAGAAATGATTCCGGTGAATGCTAAGTCGGTACCGTCACCAAAAGGAACCGTAAAGGTGACCGTACCGCTCGTCAGTACGATGGCATTGGCCAGCGTATGATTCCCGCCCAAGCCGTATCCGATAGTAGTGCCGCTGGCGCACGTCACCGTCCCGCTTCCGAACGCCGTATTGTCGGTTGGCGAAGTTATTCCTGCATTCAGCGATGTCCCACCAGAGTACGTATTGGCGCCGCGAAGATTCAGCGTTTGCGCTCCCTCTTTCGTCAAACTTCCTGTTCCGCTGATTACTCCACCAAGGGTGATACTGCCGGTAGATGCCGTATTTATTGTCGTCGTACCATTCACGATCATCACTATCATCGCGAGGTTAATGGTCTGCAAACTATCGTCGTTGTTGATGATGTTTCCCGTTAACGTGATGCGATTACCAGCCAGCGTGAACGCCCCGGCTCCGCTATCGAAGGTGATGCTGCTGAAGCTGGTGTCGGCTGGAAAATCGTTGTTCGTGGTCAGATTCGCTGAGCCAGCGAAATGGAGGTCATCACCTGCGACCGGCAGCGTGTCCCAATTTCCAGCGTCGTTCCAGTTACCATTCGCTGCCCCGCTCCATGTGCACACCGTCGCCGCTGACAACGACGACGTCGCCATCATCAAGCACAGCAGCACCGGCAGCCAGCCGACGAGGCCGGTGAGGCCGACGAGGCCGCTCCATTTTTTTCGCTGGTCGCGCACCGTGATGACATTGCGGCTTTGCATAATGATAGAATCCATGGGAGGGCCTTTCAGTTGCTCGACGCAAAACTGACGACACGGGCAACGTACCTCAGGAAATCGACGTTTGCACAGAGCGTCTCCCAAAAGCTACAACGTGACCACGATAGTCATTGGGTGAGGGCCTGGTTGAACCCATAAGCGGTTCGTAGCTGGGTGCGCCTATTCCTGGGATCGCCGAGTTGCACTCGGCTTCCCCAGGCCTGGGACCGCCGGCAGCCTGCCAGCAAGGGGCAATCTCCACGGCTTCGATCATTCCGACTCCATTGCCCCTGGCCGGCAGGCGGCCGGCGGTCCCAGGCCTGGGGAAGCCGAGTGCAACTCGGCGATCCCAGGACTAGGCGCACCCAGCTACGAACCGCGTATGGCTTC
>JANMYZ010000449.1:0-2574 GCA_031382605.1 Planctomycetota bacterium
TCGCCCTTCAATTCATTGAGCTGCTGACGTAGCAATAGGTCATATAAACAATGCGGCGTCTTCGACGCGAACACCACGACCTTCGGCCGCACATCACTGTATGTCAGCTGCCACGTCAGTTCGAATTGCCGTGCGAGTTCACTGACAGCGGCAAGGATTCCCGCGCGATCCAACCGGAAATTGCCAATGTCCCACACCAAGCGCATGAAGAATTGCCCGCCATCCTCCGCGTTTTCTGCGTGCTGATCGGCGTCCATGATATTGCCGCCGTGCTGAAAAACGAATTGCGACAGCGCCGCCACCAACCCCGTGCGGTCACGACAAGAAACCAGAAGTGTAGCGGTGATCGGATGCGACATAGATAACCGATGCGAAAAAGAGGGAGGCCGAATGATGAAAACGAAAATGTCCTAGCTGGTGAGCATGCGCTCAATACCAGCCAGTCGACTCGCATAAGTCGCTTCGTCCAGCACCGGACATGAACCGCTGACGACAACGGGCGCCGACAAAGGAATCCAACTGCGGCAACCGGCATAGCTCGGATGGTCGGGAATCACCAGCGGCGTCGGCAGCCGATGGATGCGCAAGGCCACGACGTAGAGCCACGGTTGATCGCGATACGCAAAGCGGCGGGTCAGTTCATCTGCGCTCCACAGCAATTCATCGCCCAACGCCTGCACTCGTTCCAGCGCATTCACTTGCCAAATCTTTTGCGCCTCCGCCCACAGACGGATGGTAATCGAACCGGGTTGAGGGTCGCTCGCGCTGGCCGAAAAATACTCACCACCGTACGTCGGCAGCACGCGCGTCTCATCCTGGTGCAAAAAAGTCGGCAACAACGCGAAGCGCTGGTGTTCCAGCGCGAATAACCCACCGCCGCGTTCATGGATGCCGCCCTTGCGCACCACCAACGTGATGCGGCCCTGGTCCAAGGCCGTGCAACAGACCGCCCATTCTTGCAGGCCGTGACTGAGGCTTTGATTGCTCGCGTGATCAGCCATAAGCGCACACGCTGGCCAGTCGCTCATCAACGGCAAGTCCGTACAGCGCCGCTTTTCGTCTGCTCCTTCGCTGCTTTCTCACGGCTTCAGGCTGGTGCGCTCAGGCCGATGTTTATGGTCCAACTCGTGCGGCAAGCATTCAACACCAACGGCGTCTTCAGGGTAACTGACCAATGATGAAACACCGTTACGCTTTTACGCTCATCGAATTGTTAGTGGTCATCGCCGTCATCGCCGTGCTCGCGGGCCTGCTCATTCCGACGGTCGGCATGGTCAAAAAGATGATGAGCAACGTTAAGTGCGGCAGTCAACTGCAGCAAATTGGTAGTGCGATTGAAGTTTATAAAAGTGAGAACAACGATTTGTTCCCTGCGCGGCTTATTTGGCGCGACAACGACCCGCTTGCCGGTAACCCCATCATTAGCGACTTGTTTCACAGCGGCGGTCCACTGACAGGCTTGAAGAAAATACTGATCTGCCCACGTGACGGACAAATGGGAAAGGACGAAAAAATTGGGAGACACAAAGATTGGGAAAACCTCAGAAAAATTTACACACCCGACAGTAGCTACTGTTACGAAGTCAGCGGCGTATTCTTAGATCCAGGTCAGTTGAAATTTTTCTTTGAAGATCTGCCATTAACCGAAAGACCCGCTTTAAACACGCTCGACAGCACCTGGGCAGCGGGTAAATCGCATCAACAAAAATTCGGAAATCTCATTGCGAATACCGGATCGCAACAAAAGGGCGCTCTATTCTCGCCTTCGCTCTTCCCAATTATTCGCTGCTACTGGCACACCAAATGGACTGGAAATTCAGCTATAGATGCAGCTCAAAAACATGGGGTGAAAAACGTATCGTGGGAACTTAATATTTTCGATTCATCCCCCTACTGGGAAACTGACGTTAATCCGTTGATTACCCCTTAAACGAGTACGACCTTCGGAAATTTCCGAAGGTCGTACCTCTTTCGCGCTGAAACAATGACGCTTGGTGCGTTACTTACGGATCTCTTTCGAAGGAATCCATTTCATCATCTTGCGCAGATCGCGGCCAACTTTTTCGAGCTGGGTATTCGATTCACTCTTGCGCATCTTGTTCATCCATGGCTTACCTTTGCCACATTCCTTGCGGAATTCTTTGGCGAACTTGCCGCTCTGGATGTCTTTGAGGATCTTCTTCATCGTCGCGCGAGTTTTCGGCGTGATGATCTTAGGTCCGGTGATGTAATCGCCGTATTCAGCGGTGTTGCTGATCGAGTAGCGCATGTAGCTGAGGCCGCCTTCGTACATCAGGTCGACGATCAACTTCACTTCGTGCAAGCACTCGAAATACGCCATTTCAGCAGGGTAACCAGCTTTGGTCAGGGTCTCGAAGCCAGCTTGAATCAAGCCGCTCAAGCCGCCGCACAACACCGCTTGTTCGCCGAAGAGATCGGTTTCGGTCTCGTCCTTGAAAGTGGTTTCGATGATACCTGCGCGAGCGCCGCCGATGCCATTGCCATAAGCCAACGCGCGCTTCAGCGCTTTGCCGGTGGCATCTTGGTGTACGGCAACGAGCGACGGAACGCCGC
>JANMYZ010000450.1:0-6579 GCA_031382605.1 Planctomycetota bacterium
AAACTCCAAGAAATGATCCGCATGATCGCCTCGCTCGGCGGCTTCCTTGCCCGCAAAAGCGACGGAGAACCCGGACCACAAACCCTCTGGATCGGACTCGACATGGTCCGTCACTTCGTCACCGCCCTCGCCGCACAAGCCAACATCAACGAACGAGGAAAGCGACGACGAGGGACTTATGGGTAATGAGCAGCGCTGAAGCGCCGGGCTGGCCTTACGCCGCCCCCGTTGGGGGCTTGAATTCACTAATCGCATTTATGGGTAATGAGCAGCACTTTCAGTGCTGGGAATAAAGTTGGCGATGATCTTAGTCCCGTGGGGACGGCTGAAACGCTGGTAGCTTCAGCCGTCCTGGGACTGTGCCGAAACACGTGCTGTTCCAGGCACTGAAGTGTCGGGCTATTGTCGGGTTGCCCCATCCTGGCTGCCCCATCCTGAGCGCGGACAGCGTCAGCGCAGACGCGCTGGTAAAATCACCATGGTTCGGCCAACCCAGTGTAGGCGTTTTTGTACGGCATTGGCGGTGTTGTTGTGCAGCAGCCAGTGGTACCAGCGTTCGCGTTGGAAGATGATTTTTCCGGCGAAGAAAGTCGAGCGGGGGAATTCTTTGGCGACACTTAAGCACAGCGTTTCGACTTCGTCGACGGCGTCGGTGCCGATGGCTAAACGATAGACGGATGGAACACCCAGGCCGTTCGCTAGCTCGACGAATTTCACTAAGTTAGCTTCGGTGCGGGTGTGAAGTTCTTCTAAGGTGTCTTCACCTTTGAAGGCGCCGGAGTCGACCACGCCAACCGAAATGAACACCAAGTTTTTGTAGACGTGGGGAAACGTTTTGAAGACGTTGAGCACCGTGTGAATGCCAAGTCCGCCGTAGCTGCCAACCAACACCACGGCGGTGTGGGCTTTGGGATCGAAAGGCGTAGTTGGTGGCGTTGACGATCGCGGTTGATTACCGAGCTCAGAAAAAAGTTTGCGTAATTTACTGATGGTCAGCCGGTAATGAGCGTTGATCAACAAACACAGCGCGGCCATGCCGCCCGTGACGATCAGTGCCGCGCTGCCGCCGCGATGGAACTCTTGCCACGAGGTCACGCACAGGATGGTCACGCAGATAATGAAGCCGGTACCAAACAGCGCTAAACGGCGGGCTTTGACCGCAGCAGTGTCTTTGGCTTTGATCCACCAGCGAATCATTCCCAGCATGGTGAGCGAGAATGACAAGAAGACGTTGATGGCGTACATGATCACCAACATGGTGATGTCGCCGTCGGTCCACCACAGACCCAGCAGAGCGAGCACGCCCATGATGATGATGCCGTTATCGGTATTGAGCCGCTCTGACAATGCGGCGAAGCGATGCGGCATCCATGAATCGACCGCCAGATTCGCCAGCACGCGTGGACCGCCGATGAAACCTGCTTGAGCGGCGACCACCAACAAAGCGGCTTCGGTGACCAAGACGCAGATAACGAAACCGCCACCCCACGGCAGATGCGCGCCGACTTGTTCAGCAAGCACGGCGTTGGTGGTTTTGCCAGCCACCTCCGGCACATCCCATAGTAAATAACAGAGCATCAAGCCAGCAGCGGTTACCGCCAAAGAGATCGCCAAATACATCATCGTACGTTTCGCCGTAGCGACGCGCGGTTCGCGCAGCAACGGCAGCGCATTGGAAACCGCTTCGATGCCGGTGTAGGTGCCGCCGCCCAGCGCGTACGCTTTCAGCAACAGCATGGTCATGCCCAGCGCGCCAATACCGGCCATGTCGGTGTCGAAGCCTTTGCTGACGCGCGTCGCGACTTCGCTGGTGGCGTCTAAGTGAAGAACTAATCCGCCACCAATCAGCACGATGTGAACCAGCACAAATAAGACAAAGATCGGGGTTAGCCACACGATCGATTCTTTCACTCCGCGTAAATTCAAAACGATTAAGCCTAAAATAAGCGCTGCTTCACCTGGAAATTTCCAGGCTAACCATTCCGCTGGTATAAAACTAAACAGCGCGTCACCAACAGCGGCAATCGACACCGTAATGGTCAGCACATAATCGACCAACAGTGCGCAGCCGCTAATCACGCCAATGCGTGGGCCAAGCATTCGCGACGCCACGCCGTATCCGCCACCGTTGGGAAAGACTTCGATGAGTCGACTATAGGCCGATGAAATAATAAAGACCGTCGCAGCGGTCATCACCGCTAAAGCTAACGCCAAATGCGGATGGTCGCGGACAACGCGATAGCTCTCTTGTGGACCGTAGCTCGACGAAGACAGCGCGTCGGCGCCGAGACCGATCCAGGCCAAGAACGACACCAAGGTCAGACTATGAAATAAGGCCCGGTCACGCAGATCGCGCGGAGCACCCAACACCATGCGGGTGGTGCGCTCGAACAACGTTGGTTCTTCGACCACCGGAAGCGGCGCGCTGCCGATGCGCGCACGTGGGCCGCTGTCGGTTTGCTGACGATCAGAGGGTTTGATGGGCTCAGGTGCTGATGTGTTCATGGGTTCCTCATCGCCCAGGAGAGGGGACAAGGATGGGCCATGCTATTGCCCTTGTGAAACCCGCAACGGAGCGCCTTCAAATAGACACAATCACCTGTGATCAATTAGGTTGGGTCGTCGGCGCAGGCACCGCGTCGAGCACCGCTTGCCAAGCATGCGGGCTATTTTTGTCGGCCGTGGCGATCTCGACCACGCGTACGGCGGCCCGTCCGCGCGGTTGCCAGGCGATCGGAAACGCCGGATCCAAGTGCCCAGTGAACGCGACGGTCACCGGAATACCAAGCGCTCCCGCCAAGTGATGGCCAACGCTGTCGTAGCTCAACGCATGTCCGCAACAGGCCAGCGCCGCCGCCCAGCCAGCGATGGAACCGTGAAAGCGAATGAGGTCAGCGTCGGCAAGTGCGCCTGGGGCAAGCTCGTTAACGGCAAGGCCCAAGCCTTTGCCGCTGTCATCAATATCACGCGCTTGCCAACCAAGTTCAGCCAGCAACGCGTCACTGTTGGCGAGTTCGTCCGCGCCGAATCCGCGATCCAACAGCACGCGCCAGCCCTGTTTGCGGAGGTGGCGCAAGATCGCCATTTCTGCTTCTTTTGATAAAGCTTTTGCCGGGTTACCACCGTGATCCAATTTCACCGCAGCCATCGGCGCAGCACCAAAAGCAGCGCGCAAACGCTGCTGAACCGCGACCGCCGCCGCGTCGAGCGCCACGCGTGGCGCAGTCGTCGGCGCGGCGGGCAAGCCCAGCGTGCGCGTTAGCCATTGATCCAGCAGCAGCGCAAGACTGGCTGGCGCGGCGCCCTCAGGCTGAAGATTTTCCCATAGGAAATACTGCGCGGTATCGCACACCGGCAGCAGTCCCAATTGATCAAGGCGCGAGTCCGGCGCGACCACCAAATCAGCGCGTTCTTGTGCCACGGCAGCAACCACCGTCATCCAACTCGCCAGCCGTTCGCGCAGCGGTCCACGCCGAGCGTAGCTGATGGGACGGACGCGAACATTTGGCAAACCAGCGAATAAACCCTGTAATTTACCGTCGCCTAACAGAATTAGCTCGGCCTGCGGATAGCGTTGATGCAGACGTTGGAGCACCACGCTGGCGAGTAAAATATCGGCGCCGATGGTGACGCGACTGAGTACCACAATGCGCCGCGCGGTCGCAGGTGCGCGGCGTTCAGCGCTACGTACCTGTGCATGACGAGCGAGCAGCGCCGCTTCGCTGACAATGCCAGCGCCCGCCAAAGCCGCGAGCAACGATGGTGTGCGAGTAACGACGCGCCAAGTAATCCGACCAAAAAAACGCGCATACGCCGCACGTCCCGCAGGCGTAAATCCATCGTTGAGTGGCTCAACTAAACCGCCAAATAATGCGCCAATACCCGCACCGCGCAGCGCTTCATCATCGCTGTCGGCAGCGTCAGCGATCAGGTCGGCGGCTTGTAACAACGCATGCCCATCCGGCAGCGCGGCAAGCTCAGCAGCGACCACCGACAACGGACGATGACCAACCCAGTCGATGATGGCACGAGCGGAATGAGCGGGCGTTTGCATGCGCCGGGATGGTGGGATCACGGTCGCCACCGCAAGCGAGATACTCGTTTAAAACTTACCGCTAAGCCGCAAAGAACGCCAAGAAAAAGACAAGAGGGTGGGCACTACTTTGGCTCAACGAATGACATGAGGGAAGAGCGTTCAGCTTTATAAATTTGTCTTCCCTTGGCGTTCTTTGCGGCTTTGCGGTAAGTTTCTGGTGTTGATTCCTCTACGCGCCGCCGCGTTCTAACAGCAACGCGGCCAGCGCATCATGCGGACCAAGCGCTCCGCCGATGGTGTAAGTAATTCCAGGATGAAGAAGTGCGGCGGCGGTCGCGAGCTGCGGAATATCCTGCGATAAATGGCGGCCATCGCTGAGAAAATACGGCAAGATCACGAGGTGAGTTGCGCCTGCTTTCACCAGCGTCGCGAACGCCGTGGCAAGATCTGGTGCGGCGATTTCCATGTGCGCGGCGACCACGGTGGCCGCAGGGCGCAAGCGACGAACGCGCTCGGCCATGTCCTCCAACTGGTGATTGGATTCCGCGCGCCGAGAACCGTGATCAATCAGGAGGAGTCCAAGCATGGCCGCACGGTGCGGATGGGTGTGCGAGCTACAAGGCGCACTCAGGCGCACTTAGGCGCACTTAGGGCGCACTCCTTTTTCGTCGGCTGGTCTTGGGGTTGAGCTTTCGCTCCATCAACCAAAGTCCGGCCCATGACCAGCATCTATCTTGATTGGAATGCCACCGCACCGCTGTCAGCCGCTGCGCGCACAGCGTGGCTAACGGCGCAAGACGAAGCCTGGGCAAATCCAGGATCCGTTCACGATTTTGGTCAACGCGCACGGCATGGTATTGATCAAGCCAAAGCGACCTGTGCGCGATTGCTGGGCGTCAAGCCGAGCGAAATGATTGTCACCAGTGGTGGAACCGAAGCGAATGTGCTGGCAATTCATACGGCGGTGACCGAGTACGCCGCGCGAAGTGTGGAAGCTGCACCTGCGCCGAACGGAAATCGCGCAACCATTCTGGCGTCGGTGATTGATCACAGCTCAATTCTGCGCAACGCCGAAGCGCACGGCAACGTGGTGCGCTTGCCGGTTGATCAAGAAGGGCGATTACATCCCGACGTAGTGCGCAAAGCGCTTGCGGAACTTCCTCAGCTACCGGCGCTGGTCTGTCTTCAATTCGCCAATAATGAATTAGGCGTTCGTCAAGATATTGCTGCTTTGGTTCCCGTGATCCGTGCGCTGGCACCACAAACCCGCGTGTTGCTTGATTGCGCGCAAGGCGCGGGCAAAGCGCGCATGGATCTGCGCGCTTTAGATGTCGATTTCGCCAGCATCGCCGGACATAAAATTGGCGCGCCAAAAGGCATCGGGTTATTGTTTGCGAAAAACGGCGCACGCATTTCGCCGCTCTTCAGCGGCGGTCGTCAACAACAAGATCGCCGCAGCGGCACCGAAGACGCTGCCGGAATTGCCGCGCTAGCCGCCGCCTTAGCCGAAGCATTGTCCCACGTCGATGAAGAAGATCTTCGCCAACGCATGTTGTTAGAATCAACCTTTGCGCGCATCGCCAAAGATTTACCGCAAGCCAAATGGATCGGTCACGCCGCCGAACGCATGCCCAACACCATGAGCCTGACGCATCCCGGCTTCGCCAACGAATCGTTGTTGATGCGCCTAGACCTTGCCGGCATCGCGGTTTCCACCGGCTCCGCATGCATGGCCGCCCGTGGCGACCCCAGCCACGTCATCGCCGCGCTGGGCCTTGATCCAACCCTCGTTCGCGGAGTCCTCCGCGTCTCAATCGGCCCCTCCACCACCGCCGCCGACGTGGACACCTTCGCCGCGACCTACGTCCGCGAAGTCCGCGCCCTGGTGAAATGATTTTTCCTGGGACCGCCGGTTTCCAACCGGCCAGGGGCAATCGTTTTTGCATGTATGGACATCACCTGTTTTCGACACTGCCGGCAGGCTGCCGGCGGTCCCAGGGGGCTGCCAGCCGACTAAGGGGATCACCTTTTTTCGACTCTGCCGTTAGCCTCCTGACGGTTCCAGGAAAGACTTACGGCGCTGTGGGTTCAGCCACTACCACCGGCGCTTCAAGCGGGCCGTAGAGCGGGAAATAGCGGTCTTTGCGCTTAGCTCCGCCGTCGTCGACACCATCTTCGTAAACGGAATAAGCGCCCATCAATTTCCCGTCGCGCAGGAAAGGACGCAGCGGTTTTCCGCTGGGGTCATAGGGATCGATCGGCCAGGGTTGACCGCGCAATTCGGCAGCCATTAAATGTAAGCGCAGTTGGCACCGTAACGTTTGCTCGAAGATATCCGGCGGTGCACTTATTATCATCTTGGTAAGCGCTTCATTTGGCATCCATGAAGACAGCTTCTTGCTCTCATCGCGAATTCGCTTGGCAGAGGACAAAAGTTCGGTGGGAGATGGATGACGTTGAAGGATTTGGATCCATTCGATTTCGTGGCGAAGAAGCGTTTCGCGTCCAGCGCGCACCATGGGGCCAAAGAAAATCTGTTGCCA
>JANMYZ010000451.1:0-3067 GCA_031382605.1 Planctomycetota bacterium
GCTCATTCAGCTTCTAGCTTTAAAGCGAAAGCCCATCGACTTCTTGTTTCTAGGCCACTGGAGCTTCTGGTTCCTGTGCGCTGGCTTGGTCTACTGGGGTTCATGGTCACTATGAGTCCACCGCTCTGTGCGCGGTCAAGCCTAGTCCTTCGCTCAAGCGCCCCTGAACTAAACCTTAATTGACTCATGGTCCGTTCGTTGATTAAGCAATCATCTATTGTGATAATATTTGCCATGGCAGTGCCTTGGCTTATACGGTTCGTACTATTGGCGTTGTGGTACCAAGTCTTTGTAAAAGACGTGCCCTCAAATCAAGATACGGGTGTTTCGATGGCTTATGGATTTGTAAGTTTGATGTCTGGAATATTTGCGACAACAGTATCGTTTTCGTTTTTATGTTTAGCAATTATGCGCCTCCTTAAGCTGGACAGGCCTCTCAACATTATTGTTTCTGCTGCCATTATTTCGCTTTGCTCGTATGTTGCTATTTACGGTCAATATTTTATTTTAAAAAACTGAATAGCGCCTAACCAATCACTGCACAGGAACGGGCCACGTGCGCTCATCTTGTTTCCCATAACCGTTTCGCCCGCCCTGTGACCTCAATGTTAGTGGTACTGCGCCGCACATCGGCCCGACGCGCCTAATGAAACTGGTTCCGTTTGGTCGCTGAGCCAAAAAGGACGCTGAGCCAAAAAGGACATACGCTTATTGCTAATCAATAAGCGGATGTCCTTCATCTGCTCTTCCAATGTCCTCGTCGGCTTGAGGGATCATCAATCCAGCCGACGGGGACGTCGGCGCTCCCAGGAAAGGCGATAAAGAATCCAGCCGACGGGGACGTCGGCGCTCCCAGGGCCGTAATTGTAGACACATCCTTTTTTCCCAAAAGGCGACAAATAAAGGAGGCGACAAATAAAGGACACCCGCTTATTAACTAACCCATCCTCCTTCCCATTCTCCTCGCATGCCCCTGTGGTTTGATCGGCGCACGCGTGGCGATCACTCCAGCCCTCGTCACCAACACCCCGCCAGTCGCCAAAGAAGGGATGGTTCGCAGCTCCATCCAAGTCGAGCTAATGCGCGCTGGCTGGGCTCTCCCAGATGAACAGCAACCCAATCGCGACGTCCCACCACAGATGGTCACGCAGATTCGCACCGCCTTAGAAGAAGCCCGTACTCGCCGCATGGGGGCTTATTCTTTACCAGGATTCGAACCACCGGCCCCACCGGTCAACGGTCGTCCATCACTAACCCCGCCATTGCCCAGGCCACCAGTATCATCAACTCAACCCGGTGGCATTCCTGTTTCACTCGATCCTTTGCCCATGGCGCCATCGCCCGCACAGCCACCACCACCAGTTGATCCAGCGGCGGCGAATGGATTTTGACAACAAGGGAATGAGAAGGCTCTGCGGCATTTCGTTTGGGTTCAGTCTCACTGAAAAGTTAAAGTGACCAAAATCAAACAAGAAGCGCGGAGACGCGGAGATTAGATGAGGGAAGGATGCTTGAGGGGAAAAGGCTATTCCTCCTCTCGCCTCTGCGTCTCCGCGCCTCCTGTTCGATTTTCTTCCCGCTTTGATGAGTCCCAAGGGCTGAGAAAGGACCCACGCTAAACGCCGCAGAGCCTTAAATTTCTCAATTTTTCTCCTTTATCCTCCGCTGCTCCGGTGAATCTTTTGTCAGAAATGCCCCCGGCTGAATTGCATTGTGTGGGTTTCATTTTCCATATTTTCCCACAACAGCCTCAATCACCTGCTGTTTATCAGCTCACGTATAAGAAGTCCCATGGCCGTTGAAGACGCAGTAGAGATGGTTCCGGCGACATCAGAGTCGGTGAATGCCATGTGGTTGGTGGCGGGATCCATGGTTGGTGCTGGTTGGCTGCTGATCGTCATCGTGGCGTTCATTTTGCTGCTGGTTTCGCGCCTGCTGACTCGGCGACTGGAACGGAGTGGCAATGCGATAGCTGGTGACAGTGGTCGCCTGCTGCATGATCTGGTGCGCAAGGTGGTGGTGACTTGTGCGTTACTTGCGGCCCTCGGGCTTGCGGGCTTGGTCGGTTGGTTGGTTTGGCAAGGGACCGATCCGTGGGTCTGGGGTTTAAAGCAACTTAGTGAGATCGGTCCTGACGTCTGGCTCGCACTTGGTTTTGCGGTCGGCAAATTGGTGTTGGTGGGCGTCGTGTTAATGGCGGTCGTGCGGATCGTGCGCCGGTTGTTGAAGTGGGTGACGGCCAAGATCAACGCTTGGGATGGCCTGGAGGACAATGACCGCAGTCTGGATCGTTTCTTTGCTGGCCTTGATCGCGCCGTGGTGGTTAGCGCGTGGTTAAGCTTTGCCGCCATTGGCTGCATGGTGATCAACCTACCAGCGTGGTTCGCCAATGGTCTGGCTTCCATCACCCGCATATATGCCATCATCGTCATTGGCCTGCTGGTATTGCGTGCCATCGCGGTGGTGGTCGACACCTGCGAAGGCCTGAGTCGGCGGTACGCAGAGAAACGTGATTGGCTGAAGTTCTACGACCACTTGCGTCCGCTCGTACCGATGCTGCGACGGTGCATGGAATACGCCATGTGGATCGCCATCGCCAGTCTGGTGCTACGCGAGTTACCGCCGACGGAAAGTTTCGCCCACTACGGTCCTGGACTGATGAAAGCGATTGGAGTTTTCTTCATCGGTCGAGTGGTCATCGAGGTCGGTAATCTGCTGATCGGTCGCGGAATGTTGGACCGCCAGGATCTCAGCGATCTCGAACGTCGTCGGCGTGAAACCATCGTGCCGTTAGCCAGAAGCTTGTTCCGCGTCGCGTGTTATTTCGCCATCGCGATTCTTATTCTTGATGCGCTCAACATCGACACCACCCCCTTCCTCGCCGGTGCGGGCATCCTCAGCATGGTGATCGGTCTTGGCGCGCAGGCGATGATCAACGACGTGGTCAGCGGCTTCTTCATCCTCTTTGAAAATGTCTACCTGGTCGGTGATGTGATCGACGGTGGTGGCGCTAAGGGCACGGTCGAATCCATTGAGTTCCGCACCACCCGCATCCGCGACGCCGATG